>JBAZDD010000157.1:0-5532 GCA_041654635.1 Candidatus Muiribacteriota bacterium | reverse complement strand
TATTAACAATAAAAAAGATTTTGAAGAATTGTGCGAAAAAATTAAATCAGAAGAAAAAATTGCTTTTGATACTGAAACTTCAAGTTTAAATTTTGCTGATATGAAAATTGTCGGAGTTTCATGTTCGTTTAAATCAGGTGAAGCATATTATATTCCACTCGGGCATTTTTATCTCGGTCTTGAACCTGAAAGTCAGCTTGATAGAAAATATGTTCTGGACAAATTAAACAGTTTATTTTTAAATAAAAAAGTTATTGCTCATAATATTAAATTTGATTTTCTTGGACTTAAAAAATATGGGCTTGATTTTGATATGTGGTTTGATACATCGGTGGCTCATTATCTTTTAGAGCCTGAGAGTGGACATTCGCTTTCAAAAATCTCTGAAAAATATCTGAATGAAAAAATGATTGAATTTTCTGAACTTGTTCCAAAAGGGGATTCAATTGCAAGTGTTGAAATTGAAAGGGTTGGAAATTATGCCTGTGCAGATGCTGATATTTGTTTCAGGCTTTATAATCTGCTTGAAAAAAAATTAAAATCCGAGAATCTTGAAGAGCTTTTTTTTAAAATTGAAATGCCACTTGTTAAATCATTATCACATATGGAATGGCATGGTATAAAGCTTGATTCAGATTATCTGAAAACCCTTGAAATTGAATACTCAAAAAAACAGCAGATTACTCAGAAAGAAATTTTTGAGATTGCAGGTGTTGAGTTTAATATTGATTCTCCGAAACAGCTATCAGAAATTCTTTTTAATAAACTTGGAATTGACCCTGTAAAAAAAACAAAAACATGTTTTTCAACCGATGCTTCAGTTCTGGAAGAACTTGCTTTAAAAGGTGTTGAAATTGCGGATAAAATAGTTAAATATAGAAATTATGCAAAACTTTTAAACACTTATATAATTCCTCTTCCTAAACTAACTGACAGAAATGGTTATCTTCACACAAGTTTTAATCAGACTGTTACTACAACAGGAAGATTATCATCCAGTAATCCTAATCTCCAGAATATTCCAATAAGAACTGAGGATGGGAATGCAATAAGAAAGGCTTTTGTTGCAGAAAAAGGCAAAATTTTCCTTTCTTTTGATTATTCTCAGATTGAATTGAGAGTGCTTGCACACATAACTGAAGACGGCGAGCTTATAAACGCTTTTAAAAATGATATAGATGTTCATTCACTAACTGCCTCAGGTATTTTTGATGTTGATATAAGCGCGGTTGATAAAGAGATGAGAAGAGTGGCAAAAATGGTTAATTTTGGCTTGATTTATGGAATGAATACTTATGGACTGGCGGGAAGATTAAATATTCCTAATAAAGAAGCTGCCAGATATATTGAAAACTTTTTTGCAAAATATCATAAAGTTAAAGAATTTAATGAAAAAGTTATTGAGGAAGCTGAAAAAACAAGAATGGTAAAAACATGGTTCGGTCGTCAACGTTCTCTTTCCGGGTTTAATAAAAATCAGCTGGCAAGAATGGCTGTTAATACTCCAATTCAGGGCACAGCGGCTGATATAATCAAAATTGCAATGAATAATTTATATAATGAGCTTGAATTAAATTATGATAAAAACAGTGAGGTAAAAATGCTGCTTCAGATACACGATGAACTTGTTTTTGAAATACCTGATACAGAAGAAAAAATTGATTATTATAAAAAAAGAATTACTGAAATAATGGAAAATTGTGTTAAATTTAAAGTGCCTATGAAAGTTGACTGTGAAAAAGGTTATAATCTGGGGAATCTTGAATGAATAAATTTTTAATTTTTATTTCATTGATAAGTTTATTATTTATTAATATACCAGCTTCCATGGATGCAGCTTCTCTTTTTGATGATGAAGATTTCTTATCAGAAATGGGAACAGCCGAAGTTGGAATATCTGAACAGAATCAAACTGGAACAAATGCTGAACAGGTTTTTGGTAATCAGAATCCAACTGAGTTCAGAAGTTATGTGATTAAATTTTTCTTTGTAACAGTAATAATTGTTGGTGCCATATTGTTTATTTTTTTTTATATGAAAAGAAAAAATCCTCAATCCTTTAAAAGTAATATTAAAATAATAGAAAATTACGGTATTGGTAACGGAAAAAGCATTATGATTGTAAAAGTGCTTGAGGAGTTACTGGTAATTGGTATATCGGGTAATAATATAACTTTATTGACAAAGATAACTGACACAGATACCATAAAAGAGGTTACTGAAAACGGGGGAGATTCCATAAAAAGTTTTAAAGAACTTCTGCTGCTTTCAAGCCTTGATAACAATAATAAAAAATAATCATAATTTAAAGTCTTCAGGTAATTATAGGTCTTTTGAGAGGGTGAATGTTTCGCAGGATTTTATTAATTTCTTTTATTTTAATTGTCTGTAATATACATATTTTTGCAGATGAAGCTAATTTTTTTCCTATTCCAAAACTTAATTTCGAGGTTGAAGCAACAGATAATCCTGAAGAAATAAGTCTTGGCTTACAGATTGTATTTTTACTTACAATTCTTACATTATCCCCTTCAATACTTATTATGGTAACATGCTTTACAAGAGTTACTATTGTGCTTTCATTCATCAGAAGAGCTATAGCTACTCAGTCAGTTCCTTCAAATCAGGTAATAATCGGGCTTGCGTTATTTATAACATTTTATATTATGGCACCAGTATGGACTCAGATTAATGACACAGCTCTTCAACCATATATTGAAAGGGAAATAAATCAGACTGAAGCAATAAGCAGGGCAATCGGTCCAATAAGAGAGTTTATGATTTCTCAGACAAGAAAAAAAGATTTAGCTTTGTTTGTTAAACATGCAAGAGGAATTAAACCGACCAACATGGATGAAGTTCCCACTCATGTAATTATACCGGCTTTTATTGTAAGTGAGCTTAAAACTTCATTTCAGATGGGAATATTGATATTTCTTCCATTTCTCATAATAGATATTGTTGTTTCTTCAATTCTTATGTCAATGGGTATGATGATGCTGCCTCCAATTATGATAAGTATGCCTTTCAAACTTATTATATTCGTTATGGCAGATGGTTGGAATTTAATAATCGATTCACTTGTAAAAAGTTTTAATGTTTAAGGGGGGAGTATGTACAACGATATTTCGGTTATGACAATTGCGCAGGAAATGATGATACTTGTTGTTAAAGTTGCTGGACCAATGCTTGGAATCAGTGTTATTGTGGGGCTGGCAGTCAGTCTTATACAAACAGCCACTTCTATTCAGGAGCAGACTTTGACATTTATTCCAAAAATCACCTCAATAATGCTTGCTATTGTGGTTTTCGGACCTTACATACTTCATCAGCTGTTGAAATTTACAACAGAAATTTTTGCAAATTTAATGATGTTTGTTGAGTAGATAAATGCAGGAAGTTATTCAATCAGTTCAGATTTTTGCCTTAATCATAGCCAGAGTAGGTGCTTTCATGTATCAGATGCCTGTTCTTGGCGCAAGATATGTTCCAAATATAACAAAAATAGGACTTGCAGCAGGAATATCTTTTGCAATATATCCGATTGTTGCTCATGTTGATGTGCCTTCAAGTGGTCCTTTCATGGAAGATTTTGTGCTTTTTGTTTTAAAAGAAATGCTTGTGGGTATTACAGTAGGACTTGTAGTGGCAATTTTTATTTCTGGAATAAGATTTACTGGAAGGACAATTGGTATGAATATGGGACTTTCAATGGCAAATATTGTTGACCCTGAGACAGGTATGGATGTATCTATTGTTGAAGAAATTATTTATCTTCTTTTTATCTTTATTTTTCTTGTATTGAATGGTCATTATTTTCTGATAAGAGCTATGGTTGATTCATATTCAATGGTGCCACTCGGGGGATACTCTTTCCATCGCGATATTATATTAAACATGTTTTCAATGCTGAATCAGATGCTTATAATTGGATTTACAGCTTCAATGCCTGTGTTTGGTGTATTGATGATTAATAACGTACTTCTTGGAATTATTGCAAAAGTTGCTCAGAAAATTCAGATAATTCTGCTTTCTTTTCCTCTGAAAATTGGGGTAGGATTGCTTGTTCTTGCACTAATTTTCCCTCTGATGATGGAGAGTTTTATGGTAACTTATGATGATATAACAGCAGGAATATATAGAATATTACAGGCGATGTATTAAGAGCAGTGAGTCGGGGTCAAGTTCTTGACCCCTAAGTAAAATAATGAAGAAACAGTGAGTAAGTGAATAAGTAAACGCTTTTACCTTCCGGTCTCACTCACCGAGGAGTGAAGCTCCGGTAACCTTATCACTGATTTTACTAAGGGATTTTGGATGATTAAAGAGAGTTTTGAAAAATTGAATCGGGGTCTGTGCAGTAAAAATTTACCGCCGGTAAATTTGGACAGCCTGACCCCTCGTTACTCTAGAATTAACAATTTTTTTGAAATTGATTATATAAACTCATATAAAACAGATTTACAGTTTTTTGCAGAGGATTCTCCAACAGGGCAGAAAACCGAAGACGCAACCCCGCGAAGACGTGAAAAAGAAAGAGAACGCGGAAATGTTCTTAAAAGCATGGAAGTGAATAATGTTGCAATAATTTTGTCCGGGTTTCTTTCTATAATGTTTCTTGGACGACATTTGATGGAAAATATTGCACGGTTTACAAACCTGACATTCCGTAATCTCAGTTTTGACATAGCAGATTTTAATCAGCTTAAAGTTCTTTATTCTCAATCGCTTATGGCTTTGCTCTCAAGCGCGGGCATAATTATTGGATGTGTATTTCTGGCGGGTTTAATTGCAAATCTTTTGCAGGTAGGATTACTTTTTACACTTGAACCTTTTAAGCTTGAAATGAATAAATTTAATCCAGTCTCAGGTATGAAAAAAATTTTTTCTGTGAAAAATATAGTAGAAATGCTTAAAGCTCTTGGGAAAATAATAGTTATTTCGTATTTTCCTATTAGAACTATTTCAAAACATTTCATAAATCTGCTTAACACTATAAAAATGAATATGTATAATGGTTTTGCCGTAATTATTGAAATCATTTCAATTATTATATGGCAGATTATTGCAGCTCTTATTGTTATTGCAATAATTGATTATTTTTACCAGAAATATGAATATGAAAAAAATATTAAAATGTCAAAATACGATGTTAAAAAAGAAAGAGAAGACATGGATGGAAAGCCTGAGATTAAAAGAGCTCAGAGAAAGAAAATGATGGATATTTTAAGGAAAAATATGTTTAATGAACTTCCTAAAGCTGATGTTGTTATAACAAACCCTGTTCATTATGCAATTGCAATCAAATATGACACAGGCTCTGACAGTCCCCCTTATGTAGTGGCTAAAGGTGCATTTAAACTTGCACTTAAAATAAAAGAAGTTGCAAAAGAACATGATATCCCTATAATAGAAAATAAGCCTCTTGCACGTTCATTGTATAAAGAAGTTGGATTAGGTGAAAGTATTCCAGAGGAATTCTTCAAAGCAGTAGCTGAAATACTTGCATGGGCGTTTAAAATTAAAGGGAAG
>JBAZDD010000156.1:0-5545 GCA_041654635.1 Candidatus Muiribacteriota bacterium | reverse complement strand
GAACTTGCAAAAAAAATTAAAGCTGGTGATATTAATGCGAAAAAACTTCTTGTAAAAGCTAATTTAAGACTTGTTGTAAGTATTGCTAAAAAATATACAAACCGAGGTCTTCTTTTTCTTGACCTGATTCAGGAAGGAAATATTGGATTGATAAAATCAATTGAAAAATTTGATTTTAAATTAGGTTTCAGATTTTCAACTTACGCAACATGGTGGATAAAACAGTCGATTATAAGAGCTATAGCTGAACAGTCAAAAACAATTAGACTGCCAATTCATATAATTGACATAATAAATAAATATAAAAAAGCAGTAAGACAGAGAGAAGATAATGATATTAAAGATTTTAATCTTGCCGAAATAGCAGAAGAAATAGAAGTTCCTGAGCATAAATTAAAAGATATTTTATGCTTCATGCACGAACCATTGTCTCTTGATGTTCCTGTTAAATCTGATGATGACAGTGTTTTTGGTGATTTCATTGAAGATAGCAAATTTGATAAACCGGAAGAAAGAGTGCTTGATAAAATTTTAAGAGAAGAAATACAGAAAGTTTTATCAGAGCTTACTGAACAGGAAGAAGCTGTTATAAAACTGAGATTTGGACTTGAAGATGCTGAGCCTAAAACCCTTGAAGATATTGGTAAAGAAATAGGGGTTACAAGAGAAAGAGTCAGACAGATTGAAGTTAAAGCTTTGAATAAATTAAAAAATTATAAAAATCGATTGAAATTCCAAGATTATCTTAAAAATGATTGAAATTACTTCTTCAATTATGTAAAATGTTCCCATGGCAAAAAAAAATTTAGCTTTAATTTTCTTAATGTTTTTTGCAGTATTTCAAATTTATGCAAATAATGAAATACCTGTCAGACACAGGGCTGAAAATTGGTTTTTTAACGCTAAATGGTTATTGGAAAACAAAAGATTTGACAAAGCTATTGACTCAATAGATAAAGCGATTGAGTTAATCCCTGAAAATTCAGAATTCAGAAAGTTTAAAACTGAAATAATGGAAGCACAGAAATTATACTTCAAGATTGATTTTAATTATAATCTTAAAAAATTTGTATTAAAAAAGCCTGCTCTTGAAGATAATTATGAAAATTTTGGTCAGAATGTTATCTATGTTAGAACCGATGAAAGAAAAGAGCTGGATCTTGCCCAGCAATATCTTGATAATCTTAATGTTTCAGCTGCCCTGAATTTTGCCAAAAGAGCGCTTGAAAAAGATGAAAAATTTACAGATGCTTATATATTTTTAGGCAAGGTGTATCTTTTTAATAATCCTCAGTTGGCTTACAGTCATTTTAAAAAAGCTTTTTACATTAATCCAAAACCAGAAGGAATTTTATACCTTGTATCAACAGGTGTTTTTCTTAAAGATTTTGATTTTGTCAGAACAGTATTCAGAATTATTGGTGACACTTATCACAATACAGATTTAGGAGCAATGCTGAAAATATTTGAAAATAAACTTGAGCTTGACTTTTTACTTTCAAAAGAATTTGAAAGACAGAAAGTCGATAGAATAGAGTATCTTGCCATGTCTCCTGAACTTTCAATCATGCTTTATAATACAGAATATATTGTTAATTCATTGTTTAAAATACTTGAAAACGATTTTCAAGATGACTGGTTTTTTAACTATGTTAAAGGATTATACAGAATTTATTTTCTGGATAATGGCGGTGCATATGAGTTTTTCTCGAAAGGTCGTGATTTTGCGCCTCCATATTTTAAAATTCCTCTTGGAATGTTAGCTGAAGAATACAGAGATAAAGCAAAAATTATTTTAGACCCTAATTCTTATGAAGCTCTTCATATGAGAGCTTGGAATTTTTATTATAATGGAAATTATGAGCAGAGTATTGAACAGGCGACAAGAGCACTGACTAAGGCAGATGACAGAAGTGATATTAACCGATTGCTTGGGTTGAATCATTTTAAAATGGGAAATTTTGAAACAGCTAAAAATTACTTGACATCTGCTCTTGAAAAAATAAAAGATGAAGCAGATATTTATTTTGCTTTTGGTGAAATTTATTATCTTGAAAGAAATTATTATCAGGCATTTGAAAATTACAAAAAAGTTATTGCAATCAATCCTGATCATGTTGAAGCTCTTTTCAGAATAGGAAATATTCACAGTGAACAGGGTGAGTTTGAAGAATCACTTTCAGTTCTTTTGAGAGTTATAGATATTTATCCTGATTATGTTGATGCACACATTCTCCTTGGAAATATTTATACAAGAACAAATCGATTTGAAGAAGCAATATCAAGTTTTAATGAAGTTATTGCAATATCACCATCAAATGTTGATGCTTATGTAAGTTTGTCAATAGTATATTTTAAAAAGTGGGAGATTGAGAATCTGCCTTCAATGCTTGACAGTGCTATTCAAGTTCTTGAACAGGCTGAAAGCATTGTTCCTGGAAATGACATGGTAAGGCAGTATTTACAGTATTATCACAGACAAAAAAATCAATAGGAAGTATTTAAATGAAAGCAATTATTATGACGTATGGCTGTCAGATGAATGAACTTGACAGTGAAGTAGCAAGAAAATATTTAAAAGATGAAGGCTATGATTTTACTGAAGATTTAAGCGAAGCTGATTTGATTCTTATAAATACATGCTGTGTTAGAGAAAGTGCTGAAAAAAGGATTTACGGTCGTGCAAACTGGTTAAAAAGATATAAATATAAAAATCCGGCATTGATTATTGGTGTTATAGGATGTCTTGCCCAGAAAGATAAACAGGAAGTATTCAAGAAAATACCTCATGCTGATTTTGTTTTAGGACCACAGGAAGTAAAAACTCTACCTGAAGTATTAAAAAAAGTAAAAATGGGAAAAAAATATATTGGACATTTTTATGAGAAAGAATATATAAGTGAAGGGGACAGAGTGGTTCCGTTAAATCCATTCAAAGCATGGCTTTCAATTATGAAAGGCTGTGATAATTACTGCTCATACTGTATAGTTCCTTATGTGAGAGGACATGAGGTCAGTAAACCATACGAGATTATTGAAGATGAATTCAGATATCTTCATTCAATTGGAATGAAAGATGTAACGCTTCTGGGGCAGAATGTAAATTCTTACGGAAAAGGTATGGAAGAAGACATTAATTTTTCAAAACTTTTACAGAAACTTGATAAACTTAATCTAATACCAAGAATAAGGTTTGTAACTTCTCATCCAAAAGATTTTTCTTTTGAGCTTGCTGATACCATTAAAAACGGTAAAAATTTATGTCCGCATATTCATCTTCCATTTCAGGCAGGTTCAAACAAAATTCTTAAAGAAATGAACAGAAAATATACAATAGAAAATTACATGGAAAAAATAGATTATATTAAAAAAAATCTCCCAAATGCTTCAATTACTACAGATATAATTGTAGGTTTTCCGGGTGAAACTGAAGAAGATTTTAATCATACAATGGATGTTGTGAAAAAAGTCAGATTTGACAGTGCGCATACATTTATTTATTCAGAAAGAAGTGGAACAAAAGCAGCAACTTACGACAATAAAGTTCCTGAAGAGGTCAAAAAGGAGAGAATTAAACACTTAATTGAAGTTCAGAATGAAATTTCTCTTGAAATTAATCAAAAAATGAAAAATGTAGAAACTGAAATATTAATTGAAGGTGTTGATAAAAAAGGTGATTTTATGCAGGGAAGAACAACATCTAATAAAATAGTACTTATCCCGTATAATCAGAAGTTAATGGGAGAAATTGTTAAAGTAAGAATTACTGAAGGTCTTCACTGGACTCTTTATGGTGAGTTGATATGATTCATAAATTTTTAAAACTGTTTTTTGCATTGATTATTTTTTCAATAATTTTATTTGTTTTTACTCATTTAAGTCAGGAAAATATAAGTGTCAGGGAAGAAATCATTATTTGTATTGATCCGGGTCATGGCGGTAAACCGGAATTTGGAAACAGATTTGGTGGCGATCAATGGTCTTCGGAAAATAAAACATTTAACAGTTTCTATAACTATGGGGCAGAGTTAAATGATTTTCATGAACACGAATATGTTTATGAGCTCGGTGAAAAAGTAATGGAAGAGTTACTTTTGCTTAATACAGAAGAAGGGATTCAAAAAGCTTATAAATTTCTTTCTGATTCAGGAATTAATTTTCTTGATAAAAAAAATATAATATTTAAACCGTTTCTTTCAAGAAGTGAAAGTTATGACAAAAGACAAGACAGCGAAGAAATAAACATTAACAAATTTTTCAGGTTGTTTGATTCACCTGTTGACCCGAGAGAAGAAAATTTTGATATTTTTCCTGGACGACTTTCGAATATAAATAAAGTTAAACCTCATTTGACATTAAGTCTTCATATTAACTATGTTGAAAGCCAGAAATATTCAGGATTTCACTCTTTTTTTGCACCATCATTTCATGAGTTTAAATATATATATGATAACAGAAATGATGTTGAGAAAATAAAAAAACATGAACTGTTTCCATATTGGAATGTTTCGTCTGTAAGTCGTTCCATTGAAGACTGGATGATAAATGACTCGAGAACTTACTTTACTGGATTTAGAAATACTGGTCATTTCATAGGCAGAAGAAATACCATGGTTACATGGAAATATAATGAAATGCAGAATTTTTTAGAAAAAGAAATTGATACAGATTTACTTGAAAGTAATTTTTTTGAAAGAGAAAAAAGTAAATATGAAAAATGGCGCAGAAGTGGAGGGCATGAGGGTATAGGTGGAGATAATTTATATCTTTCGCAGGAATCATTGCGATGGATTTCATATCTTTTTGCTGTAAATAATAAAATTGATGTTAATATTTTAGAGCCAAGAGCTTCTGATTTTTCAATAGCGATTTACAATAATTCAATTACTGCTGGAATGGAGTTGGGGAATATTTATTCAGAACGTGACAGAAAATTTCTTATCGAAAATTCAGATGAAATTGCAAGATATATGGCTTATTCAATGCTGTGCATATTAAACAGAGTAGAACTTTCTGATAAAAATACAATAAATAATATTATTCCAAAAACTAATATGCTGGATTTGAAAAAATACGGAAATTATTTTAAATAAATTTCTAATCAGAGGTAAGAATGGATTTTGATAATTTAAAACTCACCCCCGTTATGCAGCAATATGTTGACATAAAAAAAGAAAATCTTGATTCTATTTTATTTTTTCGACTGGGTGATTTTTATGAAATGTTTTTTGATGATGCAAAAATTGTTTCTGAAGAGCTTGATTTAACACTTACAGCAAGAGATAAAAAATCAGATAATCCAATACCTATGGCAGGTGTTCCTTATCATTCAGCCTCATCATATATAAACAAACTCATAAAAAAAGGATATAAGGTATCAATTTGTGAGCAGATGTCTCAGCCTTCTGCCGGAAAAGATATTGTTAAAAGAGAAGTAGTCAAGACAATAACTCCAGGTACATTAATAGAAGAGGATTGTTTTGAAAGTGATTTTAATAATTACATTATGTGTTTATATCAGAGTAACACAAATATTTCAATCTGT
>JBAZDD010000155.1:0-5555 GCA_041654635.1 Candidatus Muiribacteriota bacterium | reverse complement strand
TATGGAAAATCTTGGAATGGATTATGTAAGAACAGCTTATGCTAAAGGTTTAAGTGAAAAAGTGGTTATTTTCAAACATGCTTTGAGAAATTCTCTTATTCCGATTGCAACTGGGCTTGGTCATCTTCTTTCATTAGTGCTTGCAGGTTCATTTCTTATTGAAAAAGTTTTTAATATTCACGGGTTCGGTCTTTTAGGTTATACATCAATTATTGCAAGAGATTATCCGGTTATTCTGGGAATTCTTGTTATAAGTACGCTGATAAGACTGTTTGGAAATATTATGTCGGATTTCCTTTACTGTTTAATAGACCCAAGAATAAGATTAAATTAAGGGGAGGATAATAAAATGACTGAAAAGAAAAAGAAAAGCTTTTTTTCTCCTCTTTTTAAAAAGAGAATTAAAAAATTTACAAGAATTAAAAGAGGATATTACGCATTCCTCTTTATCGTTGGATTATATTTACTTTCATTTTTTGCTGAATTTTTGATTAATGGTAATGCTTTAATGGTCAAATATGATGGGAATTATTACTTTCCAATTTATGGAAGTGTTAACTTGAGAAGAGATATTTTTGCTCAATCAACAGCAAAATTAAGAGAACTCAGAGAAGCAAGGAATAGAAAATTTATTACACCTGAAGAACTTGAAAAAATTGAAACTGAGCATGCCAGACTTAATGAATTAAAAGATGCTTTAAGAAGTCACAGAATTCTTAAAAAAACCTTTCAGGCTCAGGGAATGGGAGATTATGCCATTTTAGCAATTTATCCATTTGGACCTAATGAAAATCTGCTTAATGAGCTTGGTGACAGAAGACCGCCCACTCGCCCTGATTTTAAAAATCTTTTTGGTACAGATGATAGAGGAAGAGATGTATTGGCAAGAATGGTTTATGGATTCAGAATTTCAATATCATTTTCACTTGTATTAACATTCTTCAGTTATTTAATCGGAATGAGTATTGGTGGTTTTATTGGATATTTTGGTGGTAAAATTGACTTCTTCGGAATGAGATTGATAGAAATCTGGTCATCAATGCCGTTTCTTTATACAGTAATGATTATTTCATCAATTATTATTCCAAATTTCATGTTGCTTGTATTTATTCTATCCCTTTTCGGCTGGATTGGCATGACCTGGTATATGAGGGCTGAATTCTTCAGAGAAAAATCCCGTGATTATGTTCAGGCGGCAATTGCAGTTGGAGTAAGTGACTGGAAAATTATTTTTAAACATATTCTTCCAAATTCTCTGACACCAGTTATTTCATTCCTGCCTTTCAATATTATTGGTGGAATAGGCTCACTAGTTTCACTTGACTTTCTTGGTTTCGGACTTCCTGCACCAACCCCGAGCTGGGGCGAAATGCTCGGACAGGGAACATCAAATCTTCATTCTTGGTGGCTTACAGTTGCTCCTGTAGGTGCAATGTTTATTACATTGATACTTGTTACATTCATAGGTGAAGCTATCAGAGAAGCTTTTGACCCTAAAGAATATTCGAGACTGAGATAAGGGGGCGAAGACATATTATGACAAATAAAGATAAAAAAAAGCTTATAGAAGTAAAAAATCTCAAAACATATTTTTATGTTGAAGGAAGAGAAGCAAAAGCTGTTGATGGAGTCAGTTTTGATATATACGAAGGTGAAAATCTTGGTATTGTAGGTGAATCTGGTTCGGGTAAATCCGTCACTTCTCTTTCACTTATAAGACTTATACCAAATCCGCCAGGTAAAATTGTTGAAGGTGAAATTCTGTTCAACGGTCAGGATATATTAAAAATGCCATGGGAAAAAGTCAGAAAAATCCGTGGTAATAATATTTCGATGATATTTCAGGAACCAATGACTTCTCTTAATCCTGTTTTTACAATAGGAATGCAGATTATGGAGCCAATACTTATTCATCAGAACGTAAGTCAGGAAGAAGCAAGAAAAAGAGCAATTGAAATGCTTGAACTTGTGGGGATTTCTGATGCTGAAAAAAGATTGAATGATTATCCACATCAGTTTTCAGGTGGTATGAGACAGAGAGTTATGATAGCTATGGCACTTGCCTGCAACCCTGATTTGCTTATTGCAGATGAACCTACAACAGCTCTTGATGTTACAATTCAGGCTCAGATATTAGAGCTTATGATGGAAATAAAAGCAAAAAAACAGAATTCTGCAATTCTGATGATTACACATGACCTTGCTGTTATAGCAGAAACCTGTGACAGAGTTATTGTAATGTATTGCGGAAGAGTTCAGGAAATAGCTGATACAAAAACTCTTTTTGAAAATCCACTTCATCCTTATACTCAGGGATTAATGGCATCCATCCCTTCGCTTGATTCTAAAAAAGAAAGATTATATACCATACCTGGAAACGTTCCAAGTATAATGAATCTTCCTAAAGGGTGTTCATTCTGTACAAGATGTTCTAAAAAAATGGATATATGTGAAACAGAAATGCCTGAACTTGTTGAAATTAAACCAGGCCATAGTGTGAGATGTCATCTTCACAAAGGAGGCCGAAAATGAAACAGTTTATTGATAAAAGACTTAATTTAATGGAAAAAGATGAAAAATTATGGAGAAAAAGTCTTAATCCAGAGCCGGAAGTGAGTAAAGATATTCTGCTTCAGGTTAAAAATCTGAAAACATATTTTCCAGTTTATGGCGGAGTTTTCAGAAAAGTGGTTGGTCAGGTCAAGGCAGTTGATGGAGTTTCTTTTGACCTTAGAGCTGGCGAAACCTTAGGACTTGTGGGGGAATCCGGCTGTGGTAAATCGACAATCGGAAGAACTCTTGTCAGACTTTATGAACCAACAGATGGGGATATTCTTTATCATGATACAGAAGGACTTGTTGACGGAACTCAAGAAGAAGTTAAAGTTAATCTTGCAAAACTTAACAGAAAAGAAATGAGACCTTATCGTGCTGACATACAGATGATTTTTCAGGATCCTTATTCTTCACTTAATCCGAGATTTACAGTTTTTGACATAATTGAAGAACCGATGAAAGTTCATCAGTTTACAAGTAAAGAAGAAAACACTGAAATAATATTGAATTTACTGAATAAAGTTGGATTATCTGAAGAACAGGCATGGAGATATCCTCATGAGTTTTCTGGCGGACAGAGACAGAGAATAGGAATAGCTCGTGCGCTTTCAACAAATCCAAAAATAATAATTGCAGATGAACCAGTATCAGCCCTTGATGTTTCGGTTCAGGCTCAGGTTATTAACCTTATGCAGGATTTACAGAAAGAATTTGGTCTGACTTATGTATTTATAGCCCATGATTTATCTGTTGTAAAACATATTTCACACAGAATTGCAGTTATGTATCTTGGTAATATTGTTGAATTAGGTCAGGCAGATGAAGTTTATAACAATCCAAGACACCCATATACAAAAGCATTAATTTCGGCTGTTCCTCAACCAAATCCAAATAAGGTCAGAAAAGAAAGAATAATGCTTCAGGGTGATGTACCTTCACCACTGGCAAAACCTTCAGGATGTGGATTCAGAAACAGATGCCCAATGGCAAAAGAAGTATGTGCTCAGAATGTACCTGAAATGCTTGAAGTTGCTCCTGGCAGCTTTGTTGCCTGCCATTTTGTTAAACCATAAATTTTTTTGACGAAAACGTCAGAAAGTTGACAGAAAGGTCAAATCTAATTGTGGGTTTGACCTTTCTTCGTTTCTGGCATATTTTTTGCATTTACGGGGTCAGGTCTTTGATATTTGATTTTATGAAAAAAATCAAATATCAAAGACCTGACCCCATATAAAAGGAGGAAGACATTGTCAAAGTATAATTTAATCAAATTGTTAATGTTTATTTTACTTGCTGTAAATTCTTTTGGTCAATCTCAATTCATGACTCTTGATGATTGTATAAAAGAAGCGTTGGAAAATAATCCCAGACTCAATCAATTGAAACATTCAATAAATTTGAGTGCTTCAGGAATTGAATCAAGTAAAGCGGATAAATCCCCAACTATTACACTTACTCAGGATGCGTCTGTTTCTCAACGCAAAGGTGGTAATTTAACAGATAGTTACACAACCAGTCTTGGGGTTAGATACACAATTTTTGATTCTAATCGTTCGGATTTATCAATTAGTCTTTCTGAAAAAAGTTATCAGAAAATTTTGAATAATTATCAACAGGCTGAAATTGAGGTTATATCAAGTGTTAAAGATGCTTATTATAAAATCATTCAGAAAAAAGAAGCATTGAAAGTCAGTGATTCTATTTTAGCAAGAAGAAAAAGTGATCTTGCCCTTATTAAATTAAAATATGAAATTGGTAGAGAAAGTATGCAGGCGGTGGCAGAAAGTGAAAGTAATCTTGCTGATGCAGAATATAGAAAGATTTCAGCAACCCGTGAGCTTGAAGACGCTTTTTTTGAATTGAATTTACTCATGGATAGAAATTTATGGGAGCAATATGCGATTGATGAAAAATCTATTTATGATAATATTGAAATTACAACCGACTATGAAAAACTAATAGATATTGCTTTTAAAAATAGAATAGATATTTCTAATTCGAAAATAGATATTGAAATTGCAAAATTAAATCTTGAACAGGAGCAGGTTAGAGACAAACCAGAATTATCAGCTTCAGCAACAAATACTCATTCTGGGGATAAACCTTTTGAAAATCATTCATATAATTTTGGTGTGACTTATAAAATGACATTTAATCTGCACGATGGTGGTAAAAAAAACATTCGATTAAATGACTCAAAAATCAGAATTATCCAGGCTGAAGATAATTATAATACTCTCGTAAATAATGTAAAAAATGAAATTAAATCAGCTTTAACTTCTTATGAATTGTCACTTAAACAGCTTGATTTATCCCGAAGAACTCTTGAATCAAGACGTGATATTTATACATTGACAAAACTACAGTATGAACAGGGTAATACAACTTATTTTTTCCTTCAACAGAAAGAATCTGAGCTTACAAATGCTGAATACAGTTATATAAATTCATTGTATAACCTTAAATCACGAGCGATAAGACTTGTTAGAACATTAGGAAGGAGCGAAATATGAAAAAATATATTTATACAATAATTGTATTATTAATTTTAGGTGGAGGTTTTTACTATTATAAAAATCATCAGGCTAAAAAAGCTGAAGCAAATAAACCAGAATACATGACTGCAGAAGTATCAAGAAAAGATATCGCAATCAAGGTTCTTTCAACAGGTTCTCTTCAACCTTTTACCAGAGTGGAAGTAAAAGGGACTATTCGAGGCAGAATTGATGAAGTGTTTGTTAATGAAGGCTCAGTTGTGAAAAGAGGAGATGTTCTTGCAACTATTTCAAGTGAAGAAAGAAATTCAATTCTTGATGCTGCTGACTCTATGCTGAGAACTGCGAGAGCTTCAGGCAACAGTCAGGAAATAAGAGAAGCGCAGGCTGCTCTTGAAATAGCTCAGAATGCTTATAAAACTGTAACAATTCTAAGCTCAATGGAAGGTGAGATTATTAGCAGAACAGCTGAACCTGGGCAGAATGTTGATACAAGTTTTCAGC
>JBAZDD010000154.1:0-5578 GCA_041654635.1 Candidatus Muiribacteriota bacterium | reverse complement strand
TCAGGGGATAAATTATGAAAAAATAGCACTAATATCACCACAATATGTTTTGCTGACAGATGCTTTAAGAGAAACCAAAGAAAATTTTGAAAAAATGGGAATAAATTTTGTTGAGCTGAAAGATAATACAGTGGATGAAATATTAAATTCAATAATTGAAGTAGGCAGACTGGTTGATTATGAAAAAAATGCCAGAAAACTTGTTGAAGAAATAAAGAAAAAGTTGACAATTTTAGAAAAAAAATCAGAAAAAATTAAAGAAAGGAACAAAAAAGTTCTTATTGTAGTAGGTTTTTCGGGAGAATTAAAAAATTTATATGTAGCAGGAAAAAACAATTTTTTAAATGAAATAATCGAAAAAATCGGTTATCAGAACGCATATTCAGGGGAATTAATTTATCCTTCTTTAAGTGCTGAAGACATAATAAAAATTAATCCAGATGCAGTTATAATACTTGATGAAAGAACAGAAATAGCGGATGTAGAAAGAGAAGCTGTCAGAAAAGAATGGAGTAAAATCGATATAAATGCTAATAAAAATGGAAAAGTAGGAATAATAAACGGTGATTATGTATTTCTGCCAGGACCAAGATTTATACAGACAGCAGAGGATTTTACCGAATTTTTATCAAAATAAAAACATAAGCTTTCGCTTTCGACAATTCTCAATGTAGTTTTTATCGTATTGGTTATTATTTTTGATGTCGCCCCGGCATAAAACATCGCCGGGGTGACAGCAAAAAACATAAAAACATTACGAAAAAAACATCATTGAGAATTGCTGCTGTTGAAGTAATAGTAGCACGAAAAAATTTCGATCTAAATTTGCCCCTTTAGCTATTTTTATATATTTTGCTTTTTCATTATATTATTAATTTTTTCTTTAAGTTCTGGTAAATTCTTTTGTATAACATTCCATGTCAATTTATAGTCGATTCCGAAATATTCATGAATTAAATAATTTCTCATACCGGCAATTTTTCTCCACTCGACATCTGTGTGAATATTTTTAAAAGATTCTGGTAAATTCTTGACAGCTTCGCCAATTATTTCAAGTCTGCGGCATACTAAGTCTTGTAATTTGATAGAATTTAAAAAATCTTCTCTTGAATATCCTTTTGTATATTCCTCTAATAATAAAATACTTTCAAGAATATGTTCAAGGTAAAATTTGATATTTTTATCCATATAATTTCTCAGAATTTTTTATTATATTTTCGCTTAAAGAAGGATTTATAGAATCGTAAGTCAGTAAATCTATTTTTTTTAATAATCTATCTTCGATTTCATATTTTAACCCGATTAAATCTAACAATGTTTTCTCATTATCTAAAAACTCAATTAATATATCAATATCATTTGAGGATTCAAAATCTTTTTCTAAAAAAGAACCAAATAATGAGGCCTTTTTAACATTATTTTTTTTTAAAATTTCAATGATTATATTTTTAATTTCCTGTTTAGTCATATTATAATTATATCATTTATTTTTATTTTTTTGAATAGATATATTAGTGAATTTTGGGGTCAAGTTGTAATCTTTCCATATGACTATTATATAGTATATTTCGTTTTAGTCAAGACTTTTACGAAATACACTTCGGTTTAGTCGAATATTAATAATTAAATTAGTATTTAAAAATTTTGAAAAATATCAGGGGCAATTCTCAATATTCGAACTTTAAATTCATTTTTAGTTTAAAACATCAAAAATTAAATAAAATTTTTTTTAATTAAGTTAATAAAATACTCTTGTAAATACAATATTAATTATTTACAATTACTACATTACAGGGAGGAAAATATGCTTAAGGATTATCAAAAAAAGGCTATTGAGAAAGTAAAAAAATCATGCCAATGTGCATTTTAATGATTGCTGGAATTTTTCTCAACAAATTTGTAATAAATATGGCGTGGAAGTTAATAATTTGGTTAATCTTCTGTTAGATAAGTCAATAACCATTAATTTTCATCCTGACAGGATTTCAAACAACGGTAAAACAATTTTAGAGAATTTATTAGAGCAGGGGAATTATTATGGTCAGTTTAAGACCGGAACCACCAATGGAGGCAAGACTGCCTTTAATGGAGGAGATAGATTTTTGTGGGAACAACGTATATTTTTTGATGCATATCCCAATAATTCATTAGACAGGCCTGTATATGGAGCATTAAATATTTTAAAATATATTGATGGTGCTTCAGTTAGATTTGGTTCTTGTCATTTTACCTTAAAAAAAGAAATTGTTGAAAGGTGTACTTTTTGTTACGGGGATAGCTCAACCAATCCTAAAGTTTCCTGTACATATGATACTTTTATTTGTGTTTTAGCGGATTTGCTGGATGATGTAAAAAACAATGGGAAAATATTAAATCAGGTTGTTTTATCAGAACAGCAGGCGTTGGCAATATTATTGAATAATAGTAAAAAATTGAAAGCACTTGGGAGAAATCTGGATTTTTGTATTGAAACACATATTCACGGGGATGTAAATCTAATGAGTGATATTGATAGTTTTTTCATCGACGAATCTTACAGAGAAACTATAATTGGAAAAAATGCAGAAGAATTATGTCAAAAGTATGAAATAAAACTTGAATGGATACCAGTGAGACAGATTTCTGTTGAAGAAATTGAAGAATTGTTTCGTGGACCAATGATTCCATTAATAGCGAAAAAGATTGATACGATGTTTGGAAATAATAATGGGATTTTAAATGCTGCTATTTTGGGTGAAGCATCTAGAAACAGTCATAATTATCCAGAAAAATGGATGGATATTGGTAATGAAGAAGAGGTTTTTCAATATATAAAACAACTCTGGCACACAATTGGTTTTTTTGGCTGAATTTGAATTAAAAAAAAGAAGAGGCCGGCAAATGAGGGGTGGGTAAAATCTTGCCGACCTCTGTTGAAAAGTTTATTGAGGGGTGGTTCTTACATCCTGCTTTAATAAATCACTCTCTTAGGGTTAAAATCAAACGCCTTATGTGTATCATAATAATTTGCTGGTGCTGCTGTCATTACTTCGTTAATGTTGTGTTCTTCAGACATATTCAGGTTATTGTCCTCGTGTATAAAAACTTCAGCAACCGCAGCTATCAGAATAAAACTTAAAAGCAGGAAAAAAATTGCTATTCTCATTTTTTCATGTGGATTCATACTTCCTCCTTAATTTTACGGGTTTTCCCGTTCTTTTACTATTATGACGAGTGATGTTTAAAAAGTGTTGGAAATTTTTTTTATTTTTAAAAATATTTTTTGGAACGCTATTTGTATATGATTTCTGAATATTAAAATTTCTACAGGAGGGCTGGATGGAAAATTTACTGCCACGGGAAAAACTGCTTAAAAAAGGTGCTGATACACTGTCAGATGATGAGCTGATGTCTATTCTTTTAGGCAGCGGTATTAAAGGCTGTAATGTTTTTGAGCTTTCAAAAACTATTGTCAAAACAATTGATAAGTCTGAAAAAAGTTTGAGAATTGATGATTTGAAAAAAATTAGAGGAATGGGGGAGGCAAGGGCTTGTCTGGTTCTGGCTTCAAATGAATTTTTCAGAAGAAGAATCAAACCTGAGGGGATAAAAATTGCTAATCCTAAACATATTCTTCCTCTAATCTCATATTTAAACACTAAAAAACAGGAACATTTTGTTGTGATTACGTTAAATGGTGCTAATGAAGTTATAAACACTCATATAATAACAATTGGACTGATTAATCGAACACAGATACATCCAAGAGAAGTTTATTTTACTGCAATAAAGGACAGAGCTGTTTCAATAATAATTGCTCATAATCATCCATCAGGGTCGCTTAATCCTTCAAAAGAAGATATTAATATAACTGAGATATTAAAAAAATCGGGTGAATTATTATGTATTAATCTGCTGGATCATATTATATTCAGTTCAAGAGGGTATTACAGTTTTATTGAAAACGGAGCAATCTGATGTCGGCTCCGCTTGGCAGTTGATAAACTCTCAGGTCAAACTCTTCAATTACTGAAAGAAGATGGTCAAAAATATCTGCCTGAATAGCTTCATAGTTTACCCACGCTGTATCGTTTGTAAAACAGTATATCTCAATTGGAAGTCCCTGTTCTGTTGGTGGTAGCTGCCTTACCATGCTGATTAAATTTTTATGAATATGTGGGTTGGCTGCCAGGTAATTTTTTATATATGCTCTAAAAGTGCCTATATTAGTTATTCTTCTGCCATTTACCGATGAAGAAGTATCGATATTGTTGTCTTTATTATATTTATCTATTTCTTCTTTTTTGGCTGTTATATAATCTTTAAGATAGTGCATTTTTGAGAATTTTTCTATTGCTTCAGGTGTTGCAAATTTTATTGATGTCATGTCAATATTTATTGCTCTTTTAATTCTTCTTCCGCCTGATTCGGACATTCCACGCCAGTTTTTGAATGAATCAGATACCATTGCATAAATTGGTATTGTTGTAATTGTGTTATCCCAGTTTTTAACTTTTATAGTCTGAAGAGTGATTTCAATAACATCACCGTCTGCGCCATATTTTGGCATTTCAATCCAGTCACCAATATTTACCATGTTGTTTGCTGAAAGCTGGAATGAGGCAGCAAGTCCTAATATTGAGTCTTTAAATACGAGCATCAGAATAGCTGACATTGCACCAATACCGCTTAATAGTCCTAAAACTGGTTTGTTAAGAAGTATTGCGATAATAGTAAGAATTGCAATGCTGTAAAGAAAAACTTTAAAAACCTGTATATATACTTTAATAGGTCTGGTTCTTGAAACTGGGGTTGAATTATAAATTTTTTCGCCAACATTAGCTATTGAACTTATAAATTTTGCTGCTATTGCAAGTATATATGCAAAAAAAACATTCTGAAAAAAAGTTGATAATTCAGGGTTGTAAGGGAATGCCTGAGGTATTAATGTGTAATATATAAATGCTGGTATAAGATTGGAAGCTTTTATTATTGTTTTTTCTGATATAAGATAATCGTCCCATTTATTTTTTGTTTTTTCAAAAATTTTGTGTATATTTTTGATAATAATGTGTTTCAAAATGAGACGGATTATTATTGAAATTAAAATTATTCCCAGAATATAAAAAGCTGAAGCAGCATATTTTGTAAATTCGGGATATATTTTAAATTTATCTAAAAACTGTATAATAATATCAAACATCACTTCTCCTGAGGTTTATTCGCGTTTCTTTCGCGTTTCTCCCGCATTTCTTTCGGGTTTTTCTATAGGCTCAATTCTAAATTTTTCTTTTTATCATCAAGTATCAGAGTGTTTATGACATGGTCAATGTCATAAGTCTGCTGTTCGCCAGTTTCTCTGTTTCTTATTGTAAGCTGATTGTTTTCCATTTCTTTGTATCCCATTATTGCAAGATATGGAATTCTCATAAGGCGCCCCTCGCGTAATTTTTTTCCCAGTGATTCATTTCTGACATCTTTTTCAACTCTTATTCCCGCTTGATGAAATTTTTGATAAACCGACTCAGTAAAGTCATTTAATTTATCAGATATTGAAAGAAGTCTCAGCTGAACTGGGGCAAGCCATAAAGGAAATGCA
>JBAZDD010000153.1:0-5580 GCA_041654635.1 Candidatus Muiribacteriota bacterium | reverse complement strand
ATTAATACAGAATATTGATGAAGAAGCAGGAGAGAGTTTGAGTAGAAAAATTGGCGATTTGAGCATTAATGAAATCTGGAAAGGATTAAAATATCTTGATTATATGAGTGAAAACACAAAAATGTGTCTTATTGGACATATTCTAAAATTCAGAAACGAAAAGTTGTTAGGAGCTCTCTTGTCCTCGATTTCTGCAAGTAAAAGCAGAGAATATTACACATTTTTATCTGACATTCTTTATAATACAGAAAATAATTATATAATTTCGAGAGCACTCATTGCATTAAACAGCTTTAGAGGAGAAATAATTCCAAAAATTGCTTCTAAACTGAGCGTGATAGATGATGAAGAAGTGAAATATAATCTGAAAAAGTCTCTAAATAATTCTCTTAGAAACCGTGAGCAGTAATCACTCGCCTTTCGGTGACCGGTAACCTTGTTGAAAAATTGTAAATTTATGATATATTTAATAAACCGCGTAACCAAGGTATTTAATTCGCTTTAAGCGAAACCTTTGCAAGTTAGCGAGAAAATAACAGGAGGATAATGTATGTACGCTATTGTTGAAACAGGCGGAAAGCAGTACAGAGTTGAACCGAAAACAACTTTTAAAGTTGAAAAACTCGAAGCAGCAGAAAATGAAAAAGTTGAACTTTCAAACGTATTGCTGGTAAGTGATGGAAAAGATCTTAAAGTTGGAAGTCCTTATCTTGAAACAGCTAAAGTTGTATGCAGCGTTTTAAGTCAGGGAAAAGGAAAAAAAGTTAATATTTTCCGTTACAAACCAAAGAAAAAATATAGAAAAATGAAAGGGCACAGACAGCCTTTTACAGAATTGAGAGTTGAAGAAATCAAGGCTTAAAAACGGTTTTGAAAAAACATGATAAATATCAGACTTGCAACCGAAGGAGATTTAATTAAAAAAATTAATATCAGAGGACACGCAGAATTTGATGTGCCTGGGAAAGACATAGTCTGTGCAGGTGTGTCAGCTTTATACTTTGCCTGTCTTAATTCGTTGAAAATTATTTCAGCTGATTCAGATAAGATTTTCAGTGTAAAATCTGTTAAAGGTGATGCTGAAATAGAATTTTTATCAGCTGAAAAAGCAAGTCAGATTATTGCAACTGTATTAGTTGTAGGATTGAAAAATATTGAAAAAGAGTATGGAAATTTTGTCAAAATAGAGGAGGTGAATCTAAATGGCACATAAGAAGGGTGTTGGAAGTTCAGTAAACGGTCGAGACAGTAACAGTAAACGTCTTGGTGTTAAAAAATTCGCTGGTCAGGTAGTTAAAGCTGGAAATATATTAGTAAGACAGAGAGGAACAAGAATACACGCTGGAAATAATGTAGGTCGCGGTGGCGATGATACACTTTTTGCTTTAGTCGATGGTCAGGTTAAATTTGAACCTTATTACAGAACAAAGAAAAAAGTAAGTGTTTATCCAGTAGCTGAATAAACTTAAATAATATAAAAGAGGACTGTCTAAATTTTTTAATAAAAGCAGTCCTTTTTTATTATAAAAAAAATATGGTGATTATTAAATGAAAACAGGTGTGCTCGGAGGAACGTTTGATCCATTTCACTGCGGTCATCTGTATATCGCAACTGAACTAATTAAAAGAAAAGTTGTTGATAATGTCTGTCTTGTTCCAACATATTCACACGCCCATAAAACAGATGAAAAAATAACAGATTTTAATATCAGACTTGAAATGCTTGAAATTGCAGTAAAAAATGAAAAAAAAATATTAATCAGTGATATTGAAAGCAGAATGGAAAAACCAAGCTATACATATAAAACTTTAAAAAAGCTGAGTGAATTTTCAGAAAATGATTTTTACCTCATAATTGGAAAGGATCAGCTCTGGAACTTTAATAAATGGTATAAATGGAAAGAAATAAGCCAGGAGTTTAAAATTATTGTATTTGACAGAGAGATAAATCAAACTGATATTCAACCGGATTTTTTAGAAAATCTGCTTTACACTGAAATATTATCTGATAAAATACAAATCAGCTCGACAGATATTAGAGAAAAAGTAAAATGCGGAAAAAGTATTAAAGGGCTGGTTCCAGAAGTTGTTGAAAAATACATTTTAAAAAATGGTCTGTATAAACAGTAAAAGTTAGAGAGTGAGGACTGAATGTTTCTAGATTATGCAAAAATATTTATAAAAGCAGGAGATGGCGGCAATGGCATTATCAGTTTCCGCAGAGAAACTTATGTACCAAAAGGCGGACCAAACGGCGGTGACGGTGGAGATGGTGGAAGTGTATTTATTAGAACCAATCCAAATGTTTCGACTCTGATTAATTTTAAAAATAAAAAACACTTCAAAGCTTTTAATGGTGTTCACGGTAAAGGCAAAGACATGCACGGAGCAAGAGGTGAAGATATATATATAGATGTTCCTGTTGGCACAATGATAAAATATTCAGGAAGCAGTGAGATAATCTGTGACCTTGATAAACCAGATATGATATTTAAAATTGCAACAGGTGGAAAAGGTGGAAAAGGTAACGCAAGATTTGTTAGCTCAAGAAATCCTGCGCCTAAAATTGCTGAAAAAGGCACAAAAGGTGAGGAATTCTGGATAGAAATGGAGTTGAAACTTCTTTCAGAAGCTGCCATAATAGGAATGCCAAATGCTGGAAAATCCACTCTGATATCAAGCATTTCAAACGCAAGACCAAAAATTGCAGATTATCCCTTTACAACGCTTGTTCCAAATTTAGGTGTGGTTTATATAGACGATTTGAGACAGTGTGTGGTTTCTGATATTCCTGGACTTATTGAAGGAGCCTCACAAAATGCCGGACTTGGACATAGATTTTTAAGACATATTGAAAGAGCTAAAATTCTTGTTCATCTTATTTCACCTGAAAACGATAATATTGAAAAAAATTATGACATAATAAGAAATGAACTCAGAGAATACTCAGAAATATTATTTGAAAAGAAAGAAATAGTTGTGATAACAAAAAAAGATATTCTTGATGAAAATCAGGTAAAAGAAATTAAAAAAATCTTTAAAAAAAGAAAACTCCCGGTTTATTTTATTTCAGCAGTTACAGGAGATGGATTGAAAGAATTCAAAGAAGTGCTCTGGGATTTTGTAACAACTCAGAAAAAAGAAGATGAAGAAAAAGAAAAACAGGAAATTAATCAGACCCCTGTTTTCAGAATTGAAGAAGAAGACAGAAATATTTTTTCAGTTGAAAAAATTAATGGTGTTTATTTTGTCAGAGGTAAAAAAATCGAGGAGTATGTTCAGAAATCAGATTTTGAAAATGCGCTGAGTGTTGATAAATTACAACGACAGCTTGAAAAAACAGGTGTATTCAGAGCTCTGGAAGAACATGGTATTAAACAGGATGATGAAGTGGAAATTTCAGGATACAGATTTAATTATTCTAAATGAAAAATATGAATTGAATCTTGGGTTAAAAAGAATAAAACACATGACAGGGGTAAAAAAACTTGTCAAACAAATTGCTGAATCATTAAAACTTGATAATTCTGAAGAAATATCAGAAATTTTCAAACTTCATGATATAGCAAGAAATATGAAGGCTGAAAAACAGCAGGAATTTATTCCTCATATTGATATAATTGATATTGAAAAAAATAATCCTGTACTTCTTCATGCTCCAATAGCTGCATATATGTTAAGAAATTCTGACTTATATACCGATAACTCAGATAATTTACTATATGCTGTCAGATATCATACTTTATTTGAACATGCTGAAAGAGAGACTTTCGAGTTGAAACTTCTTACAGTATGTGATTTCTGTGAGTATGAAAGAAAATTTACAGAGGCTGAAACCTTAAGAAAAGTAGCGTTTGAAAATCTGGACAAAGCATATGAAAAAATGAAAATTATAAGAAAAGAATATTATTTAAAACATGAAAAAATTAATTGAAAATAAAGCTTTCATCAAAATTTTTATAACACTTGTAATTCTTGTTACAGTGGTTTCAGCAGTATCTTATTATTTTTACTTTTATGAAAAACCATCAAAAAAAAGCAATCTTATTTCTCTTGGAAGGGCAGGGGATCTGGGAAAGATGATTTTTCTTATACTGGGTACTGATAATGATATAAGAGGAAGAAGCAGATCAGACACAATCATTCTTGCTTTTGTAAACACTTATACTAAAAAAATACAAATTCTTTCAATTCCGAGAGATACTATGGTTGAAATAGAGGGAAGAGGAACAAGAAAAATTAATGCAGCTTATGTATATGGCGGTATAAAAGGAACAGAGGAAGCTATTGAAAAACTTTTGAATATTGAAATTGACCATTATGTTGTGGTTGATATTGATGGATTTGTAAATATAATAGATATTCTTGGCGGAATTGAAATAGATGTTGAAGAAGATATGCATTATATTGATAAAGCAGGGGAGCTTTACATAAATCTTAAAAAAGGAACACAGGTGCTTGATGGCAGAAATGCAATGTATTATGTAAGATTTAGAGATAAAATATCAGCTGATATTGGAAGAATAGGAAGGCAGCAGAAGTTTATCAAGCAGGTAATGGAAAAAACAAAAGAAATTGGTTTGATATGGAAACTTCCATCTATAATTCAGGAACTGTATAGAAATATTAAGACTGACCTGGGTATAAAAGATATTCTTAATGTGGTTAAAAGATTCAGAGATTTTGATTTTTCTCAGGTCAAAGTAGATATGTTGCCAGGTCAACCTGATTATATTGATAAAGTTTCATATTATGTTACTGATATTGAAAAAACAGAAGAAACTATTGAAGAAATTATGCGTTATAAAGCAGATACAATTGAAAAAGAAAAAGAATTGAAATTAGAAGAGGAAAAAAATGAAATTCACGATACAGAAGAAGTCAAGTCAGAGTAAAGCAAGACTGGGTACGCTGACAACCAATCATTCCACATTTGAAACCCCTGTTTTTATGCCGGTTGGAACTAAAGCAACAGTAAAAACTCTTTCACCTGAAGAAATTGATGCAATGGAAGCAAAAATAATTCTTGCAAACACTTATCATCTTTTTTTAAGACCAGGTGAAGATATTGTTGCTCAGGCTGGTGGTCTTCATAAATTTATGAATTATAAAGGAAGTATTCTTACAGATAGTGGGGGATTTCAGGTTTTTTCTCTTTCAAAATTAAACAAAATTACTGATGATGGGGTGGTTTTCAGAGAACACATAGGTGGTCAGTATGTAAATCTTACTCCTGAAAAATCAATAGAAATTCAGAATAAGCTTGGTGCTGATATTATTATGTGCTTTGATGAGTGTGTAAGCTATGATAAAGATGAAAAATATACTGAAAAATCACTTAAAAGAACTCACAGCTGGGCTAAAAGATGTCTGGAATTTCATAAAAATACTGAAAATCAGGCACTTTTTGGAATTGTTCAGGGTGGAATGTTTAAAAATCTGAGAAAAGAATCAGCAGAATACCTTGCATCACTTGACTTCCCTGGATATTCAATAGGTGGATTAAGTGTTGGTGAACCAATGGATTTAATGAGAGAAATTCTTGATTTTACCACTGATTATATGCCTCAGGAAAAACCA
>JBAZDD010000152.1:0-5600 GCA_041654635.1 Candidatus Muiribacteriota bacterium | reverse complement strand
CCCCTACAAAAACTTGAAAGCAATGGACCCCGGCATAAAACATCGCCGGGGCGACAGCAAAAAAAATATAAACATTACGAAAAAAACTTCATTGAGAATTGCTGAGTAATTAAAGCTATAAATAAACAACCGGGGTTTCAACCTTTTTTGCATCAACCAAACATAATATCATTCACCACACTCCGAAATAATATAAAGCTATTAATCATCTTTTGATGGACCCTCCTCATTAAAGCCGAGGTTTCCATCTTCATCTGATTAATGCTTTATTATTTTATTTCTCCGTTATTGTTCATTTTAATTATGTTTGGTTTTTAGCTTTTAAGGTTCATTCCCGCTTCTTACGCGTTTCATTCGCAGTTTCAAAGTTTTTGATTTTTCTTACTAACTTATTCACTCACTCACTGTTCTTATTTGCACTCACACTTTTTTTTGTTACATCTGATACAGTATTCTGGATATTTTTTATAAAAAACTTCCTCAAGATTAATATTTCTGACATTTGCGGCAGAAATAAGAAAAGCAAGAACATCGGCAAATTCTTCTTCTTCTTCTTTTCTATCCTGTTTACGTATTGCTCTGTTTAATTCTCCAACTTCTTCTGTCAGCCAGCACAGAGTTTTATAAATATCTCTGTTTCTGTCTTTATCACCGAATATTTTTTCAATATGATTCTGAAGTTTTTCCATTAAATCCTTCCTGTAAGACAATACAAAAAAATAATTAATCAATATTTTTTTAGTGCCGATAAATACTTTGGTACAACTAATTTCTTATTAGTTGTTTTACCCTCTCTTTCGGTGTATCGGATTCCGATACACCTTTTTTATTTCAAGAGAGAATAAATTTATGCCCACTTTATAAGTATGCTTCCCCAGGTCAATCCGCCACCAAAACCTGAGAGAAGGACATAGTCACCTTTTTTAAATAATCCCTGTTCATAAGCTTCTTCCATTGCAATAGGAATAGTTCCAGCAACAGTATTACCATATTTCTGAAGATTAAGAAAAAACTTTTCAAAAGGCACTCCTGCTTTTTTAGCGCCTGATTCAAGTATTCTTACATTTGCCTGATGAGGAATGATTATTTTAATATCATCAGGGGTAAGAGAATTTTTTTCCATAATAGTTTTAATCATATCTGGAAGCACTCTCTGGGAAAATTTAAAAACTTCTTTACCATTCATTTTGAAAAAATGTTCTCTATTATCAACTGTCTTATGACTCGCAGGATTTTTAGAACCTCCAGCAGGCATCATTATAAGATCAGCCCCAGTTCCATCTGAGCCAGCTACCCAGTCAACTATCCCTTCGCCTTCATTACATTTTTCAATAACAACAGCACCAGCTCCATCTCCGAAAAGTACACATGTAGTTCTGTCTTCAAAATCAAGAATACGGGAACATGTATCACTTCCTACAATAAGAATTTTCCTGCATGAACCATTTTTTATAAACTGGGAAGCTGTAATAAGCGAGAAAACAAATCCTGAACATGCAGCTTGAACATCATAAGCCCATGCATTAACTGCCCCCAGTTTTCCCTGTAGAATACAAGCTGTTGATGGAAAATTATAGTCAGGTGTATAAGTTCCAACAATAATCATGTCAAGTTCTTCTGGTTTTGTTCCAGATTTTTCAAGTGCTTTAAGCGCTGCTTTGTATGCCATATCAGAACTAGCTTCATCTTCTGCTGCAAATCTTCTGCTTTTAATTCCGCTTCTTGATGTTATCCATTCATCAGTTGTATCAACTATTTTTTCCATATCTGCATTTGAAACTTCGTTTAAAGGCAGATAACTGCCCATTCCAGAAATTTTTACTCCAAACATAAGACCCCTTCCTTATTTATATAATTTATCAATATCTGATATTTTAAAATTTTCAACAATGCTTAAACCTAATTTTTTCATATTTTCATAATCATTTTTATTAAGCATACCATATGCTGAATGAATATATCTGCATGGTGCTGCAATAACAGCTGATGGTACTCCATTTTTTCCAAGATGGTATTTTCCGGCATCAGTTCCACCTGCATTTCTTGGTTGTTTGTACTGCCATGAAATTTTGTTTTTTTCAGCAATTTTTTTTATAAATCCTACAAGTTTTCTATCTGCTGCCATAGATCTGTCAAATAAAGTCAATGCAGGTCCTTTGCCAGAATAAGTTGACCAGTTTTCGCGAGTATTCCCCGGAGTGTCCATAGCAAAAGTTCCTTCAAATACAAGAGAAAATTCTGGCTCTACAGTTTTAGAAGCAACTTCTCCACCTCTCAACCCCAGTTCTTCCTGAACTACAACTGCAAGAACAAGAGTAAAATCTGGTTTATTTTTTAGATTTTCAGCTATGTGAGTTAATACAGAAACTCCGACCCTATCATCAAAAGCTTTTCCAATATAATAATCTCCTGATTTCTCAAATTCTGTGTCAAAAGTTGCTGTACAACCAATAAAAATATCCAACTTTTCAAGTTCTTTTTTTGAAAGTCCAGTATCAATAAAAAGCTCCTTAACTTCCAGCACTTTATCCTGACCACCTGCATGTGGTGGATTTAATCCTATAACCCCTTTTATTTTTTTATCATTTTCACCTTTAATTATAACTTTGGTGTTAGGCAGTATTTTTTTATCAATACCACCTACAGTATCAAATTTTATAAATCCATTATCATCAATATAGGTAATAATAAATCCTACTTCATCTGAATGTGCTGACAAAATTACTTTTCTTGGACTTTTACCTTTGATTTCAGCATAAACATTTCCTATTTTATCCTTTACAACATTATCAACATTCCGGCATTTTTTCATTTTAGAAAAAAACCATTCAGCTACTTCATTTTCAAAACCCGAAGGTCCAAAAAGATTGGTTAACTCTTTTAAATTTTTCATAATTAACATTCCCCCGTTTTAATACCGAAAAATATATAAGGTATATCTTTATGAATAATATAATACTTTTGGAAAAAAAACACAAAAAAACTATTGACTATTTTTTTACAAGATTTCCAGTAACTTCTCTGTATGTTTACAAAAATCTTACTGAATATGGGGTTGAAAACAATTTAGAAAAACAGCAGGCTGATTATTACGGATATGTAAAAAACAATAAACTTCTGGCATTATGTGCTTTCCATAATGCGGGTATAGCCATACTGGCTTCACCTTCAACCTATTCAAATTATTTTTATGAGATTATTGAACAGAAAAATCTTCCTTTTTTATTAACCTTTGTTAATTCAATTCCATACGATTATAAGGATTTAATAATAAAAAATGAATGTTTTATGATTTATAAAGGGAATAAAAACTTACCTGTTTACAGTTTAAAATCAGAGAATATAATCAATAAGAATGAAATTATTGAATTAAAAAGTCTTTATGAACAGGAATACTGGGATTATATACCCGACCAGACACATTATGACGAATTCAGAAGAGCGGTAAATAATAAAAAACAGGAAAATTGTATTGTTTCTTACACTATAAATAATAAAACTGCTGGAATCGGTTTTATTGAAACTTATTCTAAAAAAATCAGTGTTTTAGGCTCAATTTATGTTAAAAAGGAATTTCGAGGTCAGAAAATAGGAGAAAAAATAACCCTGAAACTTATTAATCTGAGTCTTGAAAAAAATTTAATTCCAGCTTTAAGTGTTGATAAAGTAAATATTCATGCTTATTCACTATATAAAAAACTGGGATTTAAAGAAATATCTGAGCTGTGTCTTCTACAGCTTTAGCCTGTTTGTCCCTGTTTTAAAGTTATTTTTATAATATTTCGCTTTCCTGCCCTTACAATTGTAAGATATACAGTATCTCCAACACTTTTACCTTTAATAAAGGAAACGAATTCAGCAGAACTGCCAATTCTAAGCCTGTCTGCCATAATTACAACATCACCTTCTTTAAGCCTAGCTTCATGAGCGGGTGACCCAGGCTCAACTCCACTAATTACTGCCCCGCCTGAAATCTGATTTTTTCTTAAAATATCTCTGTCTGCATCCTGAAGATATACTCCAAGATATGGTTGAATATGTCGGCCATATTTTATAATATCATCAACTATCGGATAAACTTTATTTACAGGAATGGCAAATCCAAGACCCTGCCCTGCAGGCATTATTGCAGTATTTATACCTATTAATTCTCCCCTTATATTTAACAGTGGTCCTCCAGAGTTACCTGGATTGATTGAAGCATCTGTCTGAATAAGATTTTCCATAATTACATTTCTATCTATTGGAAGATTTCTTCCAAGTGCTGAAACAACACCAACAGTTACCGTCTGCTGCAATCCAAAAGGGCTGCCTATGGCTATTACCCATTGACCGATTTTAAGACTGTCAGAATCGCCTTTTTTAACCACACCAAAGTTTTTTACTTCATCAGGATTAAATTTGACGACCGCAACATCATTTACTTTATCAAGTCCCACAACTTCACCATTAGCCTGAGTGTCATCATGAAATGTTATCATTATTTTTGCAGATTCATTTTCTATCACATGAGCATTTGTAACTATATACCCCTTGTCTGAAATAACCACCCCGGTTCCCATACCCTGACGTGGAATAACATTATTTCGGTAAAAGAAAGGATTATTAAGAGCTCCGCCAAAAAAACGGTCAAGGAAGGGGTCGCCAAATGAATAAACAGGGTTTCTCTGCTTTACAAATATTACTGTATCAAGATTAACAACAGCTGTTCGAACATTTTCAGCTACGTCTGATATGGTGTTTTCGTTGATAACTATTGAATTTGAACCCACTGCTGCAAATAAAAAGAAAAGAAGAAATAATTTTTTAATCATACTATTTTTCCTCCACAGTCTATTTATTATCTTTTGAGAGCTCCTTCAGCTCCTGCTGAGCTTTCTGAAGTTTTGAATTGTAAAAATGAACCATTGCTTCATAATAATCTTTTTTTTGATAATCATGTTTTCCATAAGTCAGCGAAAACCACAAATCATATTCATTCTGTAATTTTGCTACTTCATTTTTTTTCTGTTCTATCTGGCGATTTCTTTCTCTTTCTTTTTCTGTTGTCACAGTGTCTTTTTTTTCCTCATCAGGTTTTTGCTGTGAGGAAATTTTAGATTGTTCACTTTGATTTTGGGCAGGGATTTGGCTTTGAATCTCGGATGTAGGCTGTGTCAGATTCTGGTTCTGGTTCTGATTTTTATTAAAATTCATCGCAAATTCCATTTCCTGAATCATCGAAACTGCATGCGATATTTTTTCTCGGTCATCTCTGAAATTTTCAATAAAAAGTTTGTAAAAATTAATTGAATTTTCATAATTACCGCGCATTCTCATAATATGAGCTATTTTGAAAAGCGCATCAGGTTCAAGTTTTTTATTTATTATTTCCATATATTTCAGGGTAAGTTTATCAAGAAGACCTTTATCATCATAAATCTGAATTTTTCCATCTTTGAAAAATGCTTTTTCATAATTTAAAAGAGCATTTTTTTCATCATTGTTTCCATATGCTTTCATTGCTTCGAGATAGAAATTTCTGGCTTCATCATCGACCATGGGCAGAGAAAAAACAAATAAAACTGAAAAAAATAAAAAAAGATTACACAATATCCTTT
>JBAZDD010000151.1:0-5625 GCA_041654635.1 Candidatus Muiribacteriota bacterium | reverse complement strand
AAAAGTGCTGCTGCTCCTGACTGAATTGTAAGATTATTTTCTGCCACTGCGATAAAAAGAGCTGCTTCCTTGAAAAAATTATCGTTAAAAAGTCCCATGAAATAACTTACTGCTATTGCTAAAAAACTTTTACGTGCTTTTCTGACCCGCTTCTTCAAATCCTCATTCATCGACTTTTCCTTTCTTGTTTCATTCTTGTTTCATTCTTGTTTCATCCGCGTTTCATCCCCGTTTCTTTCCCGTTTCTTTCCCGTTTCACCCGCGTTTCTTAATTACCCACCGCATTTAACAGAGCTTCGAGTTTAAATGGTTTTGTTAAATAACTGTCAAATGGGCAGTTTTCAGATTTTTTCTTAATTTCGTCATTTTCACCAGCTGTCATTGCAATTATTTTGCATTTAATCATTTTCTGACTTTTGATTTTTTTTATAGTTTCTATTCCATCAAGCACTGGCATCTGAATATCCATTAATATTACATCAATATCTGTATTTTTTTCAATAATTTCAAGTGCTTCTTTTCCGTGTTTTGCATGAATTATTCTAAAATTTTTCTCTGATAGAAATTTGTTTAAAAACATTGCATTATCAAAACAATCTTCAACTATTAGAATTTTTCTGTTTTTCCCATCTACAATATATTTTTTCCCATTTGTTTTTTTATCAAACTGTTCTTTTGAAATCTGAATATCTGCTTCTAATTCAAAGAAAAACTCAGAACCTGAATTAATTTCAGATTTAATTTTCAATTCAGATTTAAGAGTTTTGACAATATTATATGCAACTGTAAGTCCAATTCCAAGACCTGAGTATTTCCTGGTTTGTGAAGAATCTATCTGATAGAATTTCTCCCATAATTTATTATGTTTATTTTTTTCTATCCCTATCCCAGTATCTTTAACATAAAAATATATTTTTGAATCACTCAGAATTTTATAACCTGCTTCAACAAAACCTGAAGAAGTAAATTTAAAAGCATTATCAAGAAGATTAATTAATACAGTTCTTATTTTAAGATAATCTGCAATAATAAAAATATCTTTTTTACATTCAATATTAAGCTTGAAATTTATATTTTTTAAACTACTGTATTTATGACAGTAAATCTCATTTATTTCACCAAATATATCATTGATATTAAATACTTCGTTAAAATTTTCATAATCGTTTGATTCAAGCTTTGAAATTGCAAGTAAATTTTCAATTGTCTGCAAAAGTGATTCAGAAGACTTTTTTATTACATTGAGATAATTTTTTTCTTTATCATTTTTTAAATTTTTAGCTAAAAGCTCGACATAACCTATTATTGTAGTCATTGGTGTTCGGATTTCATGGGAAAGATTACCAATAAATTCGTTTTTGATTTTTAATGAATTATTTGATTTTTTCTTATATATACCAAGTTCTTTTTTCAGCTTCTGGTTTTCCAGTAATATCTTTTTATGTTTTTCAGTAATTTTTACTTTATTTTTTAAGTCCATTTGATTATGTTATCAAATGGAAAAAAATTTTTCAACTTTTATACAGCTGCTCTTATAATTGTGTTTAAAGCTTTATCCCAGACAAATTTGACATTATATTCTCTTTTCTCATTAAGTGTAATTGCTCTTCCTATAAGCACACTTACCCCTGAATTCATTTCTTTGTGAACCCATATATAAGGAAATCCTGTTATATTATAAATTCTACTTTCCATTTCTATAATTTTTGTTTTAACATCTTCAATTTCTTTAAGAACCACTTTGTTTTTTGCATTCAGAATTGAAGTCATTTTTATCACTTCCTGTGTCATATCACGTTTATCTGGAAATTTTTCAATTATTTTATGCATGTAATTTCTGATTTTAAGCGAAAATGCTCTTAATTCTTCAGAATATTTCTGTTTTTCTTCCATTTCTTTAAGTAGGTAATAATTTACCCCTGCCCCTAACACAGTTCTTGTTCCCATCGAAGAACCAGCTTCCTCACATTCAACCCCTTCAAATCCATAAACTGTTGAACCTACAATCTGCCCTCTTTCCCCTTTTACAATAACTTTTCCGAGAGCTCCAATTTCACTTCTTATTACAGCTTTGGTAACATTTACATTCCCTTCTGCAAAAATTGTGGAATTTTCAATAAATTTACAGTCAATATTTTTACCTGCACTAATCATATATTTACTTTTAGAAACAATTCCTTTTTCAACAAAAATACTTCCGCCACAATTTATATTAGAGCCATAAATATTACCTTCAACAAAAATATCCCCTGAAACCTTTATTTCAAAACCATCGTGAACATTACCTTTAATAATTAAAGTTCCTTCGTAATCAATGTTTCCTGTATTTAAATCAAAATCACGGTCAATTGTCAGTTCAGGAATTACAGACACTTCACCTGAAGGAGTAATTTTTACCTGACCCACAGAATCTGAGTAAAATGAATTATCTTCTTCTTTAAAAACAACATTTATACCTGGTGTTAAAATTTGCTCGGAAACTTCAGCTGGAAAAACATCTGTCCCGTTAATATTAATACCTTTTTGACCAGATTTGCCAGGAATGAGCTCAATAATTTTTTCTTCATTTTTTACACTGAGTATTTTGTTCATTTCTCTATAATCTATTCTTCCTTTTTCATCAACATAACTTTTATCATCTTTCTGCTGATAAAGCATGTTGTATTTTATCGGAATCGGTTCAATAACAGGTTTACCACTGGCTATTATTTCTTTTTCAATTTTTTCTTCCTGAGAAGCTTTTTTTACTAAATCAATGATTTTTTCATAATCCACACCGTATTTAATTTCTCTTTTTGTCAGCACTGATTTTATTTCTTCAACTGTGACATGCTTTCCTTTACCTTTTGCCGGACTTATATCAATAAAAGCTTTCATCTTGTCCTGAGTGACTGTTATCTCAAAAGCACCATCCTCGGAATTAATAAAAGACTCAATATCTTTAATTTCATCATTTTCATTTATATTTTCAACTTTAATATTATATTTTTTTTCAAGTTCAGTTATAATATCAATCCCTTCATTAAGAATTGATTTTAAGTTTTTACCGTCTTTTTTTTCCAAAACAATTCACCCCTCTAAATATAGTCATCTATATCAAAAACCAGGTCATCTGGATCTAAAATAAGCCCAACGAGTTTATTTTCACTTATTAATTCACAAATATCAAAGTTTGGACAGTTTTCAATTTTCTTTCCGTACACCATCATTTTTTTATAATCACCATTTGAAGTCTTATGTCTTACCAGCACTTTTATTCTTGAAATTTTATTTTCAACATAAATTTTTATCATTTCTTCAAGTTTTTTTAAATCATCTTCATGAAGAATTTTATAAATTGTATCATTATCAGGAGGGAATTCGTAAGGCTCATATCCAAGCAGTCTGTACCATTCCGGGCTTAAATAGGATATTTTATACTGTTTTAAATCAAACTCCCATATTGCAGCCCCGAGTGATTCCAGAGAAAAATGTAATCTTAATCTGCTTAATCTACTTGAAATTTCATTTTGTTTCTGACCGGTTATATCGACAATAATCATTACAACTGCTGTGATTTCGCCATTTTCAATTACTGGAGAAAGTTGAATATTAAAATAGTAATCTTCGTTTGTTTTAATTTCTTTAATCATTTCTTTCTTTTCTTTTAATACATTTTTAATATCAGAACAATCAGAACCTGGAAATATTTTTGACATTATATCAGCACAGGATTTATTTAAAAGCTCTTGATTTTTTATTTTAAAAAAAGTTTCCCCAGCGGTGTTAATCCATAATAAATTAAATTCAGTGTTAAATACTAAAACTATCCCACTTACACTGTTTATAATTTTTTCAAATTTATATAACATTAAATTCCCCCATGTTCTATATTATTAATAGTATATTATTTTTAATTTAATTACAATAACCGAAGAAGGTTATTAAATTCTTCATAAATACTATGTATTTTTTTGAGATTGTTTTAGATGAATAATTGTTGCTGTCGATTAAATCTTCAACAGAAGCCGCGATTTCTGCCAGAATTTCAAATCCAGCAGTAAGCGAAGACCCTTTGAGAGTATGAACAATGAATTTTACTTCTTTGAAATTATTCTCAGCAAGTGCTTTTTTTGAGTTTTCAATATAAACAGGAAAATTTTCTTTAATAGATTCCATCATTTCATCATATATTTCCATATCGTTAGATATTCTTTTTAAAAACGTTTCTCTGTCAAAATGTTTTTTATTTTCTTTTATATGAATTTCATCTGTAATAATTTCAGAATTTTCAATTTCTTTTTTTTCGTACCATTTTTTTATTATTGATTGAAGCTTAAATACAGAAAAGGGTTTTGAAAGAAAATCATTCATTCCTGATTCATAACATTTTTCTTTCTGCCCTGATATAACCCCTGCTGTAATTGCAATAATCGGTTTATTTTCTGATGAGTTTGCTTTTTCCCATTCTCTGATTAATTTAGCGGTTTCAAATCCATCTTTTACAGGCATCTGTAAATCCATAAGCACAATATCTACTTTATTATTCTTAAAAACTTCCAGAGCTTCATCTCCATTTACTGCCTGAAAAACTACTGCTTCTGGAAAAGTATTTTTTATAATTGTGAGAGCAAGTTTCATATTAATTTCATTATCTTCAACCACAAGAAGATTGAAAATTAAATTTTCTGGTGTATTTTCTTCTTTTTTTTCTGTTTCTATGTTTTCTGCAAACTCAATATAGTTAAAATTTATAGTGAAATAAAAACGACTGCCTATACCCTTTTCAGATTGAATTTCAAGCCTGCTTTCAAATTTTTTAATAAGCTGACCTGCTATCGGAATCCCAAGACCTGCTCCGCCATATTTTTTGCTGTAAGAATTGTCTGCCTGATAAAACACTTCAAATATTTTATCAACTTCCTGTTTTGTCATTCCGATTCCAGTATCGTTTACTTCAAAGTAAATTTCTATTTTATTATTTTCAAACAAAAAAAGATAACTTCTGTCAACATTAAAAAAAATTCCACTTTTTCTAAGCATGTAATTAATTTTAGAATCAAGGTCTTTACCGTCTTCTGATAGGAAATTTGCAGATATTTTTGAAATCATTTCTTCAAACTCAAGCTGTTTTATCAATTTCTGCTCTGAATAATAAAGTTCTTTTTTCATTTTCAAATCATAAGTCACATCTTTACCTGAAAAATATATATATTTATCATCAAGAATAATATTCCACTCAACAAAAATATATTTTGAAGATTTATCCTTTATTTTTGTTAAAAAATATTCAGTTTGTTTTCCTTCTTCAATTTTTTTTACTGAAATTTTTAAAATCTTCAATATCATCAGAACATATAAGCTCTATAAAATTTAGAGAATCTAAATTTTCATTATGTTTTGAAAAAAAAATTTTGAATTCTTTATTATACTTTAATATTTTACCGTTTAAATCCAGAAATTCTCAATCCAGATTTTAGATTGTAAGTTTTTTAAGGTATTTTTTGGTTTCGAGTAAATTTTTTATGAATTTTTATTTTTTCTTTAGGAATTTTTTAAAGTTTTTTCGTTTTTGTTCTTAAAAACCAGGTTTTTTTCGATTTTTTTGAATTAGAAAATTAGTTTATTTTATGTTTTGTTTTGTTA
>JBAZDD010000150.1:0-5647 GCA_041654635.1 Candidatus Muiribacteriota bacterium | reverse complement strand
ATTTATTCGGGCAGCACTTGCAAAAGATACTGAAGGAATTAAAATTACGGCGGCTAAAATACGCAGTGATGACAAGCTGGCTTATACTGCAATGAAAGACAATAATCATAATTTTCTGATAACATTCACAGATAAAGATGGTGGATTTATATTGAGAAATGTTCCAACTGGTGCTTGCTGGCTTGTGCTGGAAAAAAAAGGATATAAAACCATGCTGAGAATGGTAAAAGTTAAACAGGATAAAGTGACTGAAGTAAAGGATGTAACTTTACAGTAATATTAAAATGAAACAGATTTTTTAAAAATGTGGTATTATAGAAGCAGTGAGTCGGGGTCTGCGCAGTAAAATTTTGCTGAAAGCAAAATTGGACGGCCTGACCCCTTATGAAATCGCGAATTAAACGCGAATGAAACGCGGGAAAATCTTGGAAGCAGTGAGTCGGGGTCTGCGCAGTAAAATTTTGCTGAAAGCAAAATTGGACGGCCTGACCCCTTATGAAATCGCGAATTAAACGCGAATGAAACGCGGGAAAATCTTGGAAGCAGTGAGTAAGTTAGTAAGTGAATAAGTAAAAAAATCGGAGGTTTTATGCTGAGGATTTTAAAATATAAATGGGCTATGACTTTGACAGAAGTGGTTATAGCAGTTGCAATACTTGGTGTTGCAATTGTTCCAATAGTTGGAATGATTAACTCATATTTCAGAAAAGCATATTATTATGGTGGAACAAGAGACTATGTTGACAGAGCCAGAAATCTTATGGATAATTTACTTGAAAAAACAAGTTATCTTGAAATACAGAGATTCAATCCAGTTATTAATGCTGAAGTAACTGATAGAACAACAAATATAGTTGAAGATATTTCTCAGATTAGAAGTAACATTCCAATAAGCTCCGGAACAGCACCACTTGAAATTACATTAAGCAACTATAATCCAGAGCATTATGAGCCTGTAATTACATTATATGAAAACGCCCATAAAGAAGAAGCAGATACACCTATTGATATGTTTGCAGTTGCAAATGGTAAAACATTTTTTGTATATAAAAATGTAAAATACTATTTTTCACTAGAAATAACGAATATTCCATTAGTTATGACATATAAAGATTATATTACAAACCCTCCTGATGGAGAACTTTTAACAGAAAGAATTTTTACAAGAGATATTGAAGGTAATTTGAGAGATATGATGAAAAAGCTTGTTATAAAGGTTAACTGGGAATCACTTGGCAGAAAATATGATTATTCACTTGTTTCATTTAAAGCCAATATTGAAACTGCCTTTGATAATCAGTAAAAACAAATGAAGCTCCGGGAGGAATTTTTATGAATAAAAAAGGTGTTGCACTCATACTTGTTATTATGGTTATTTTTGTGTCAACAGCTTTATTAATATTAGTATCAACTACTTCAGATGTTGATGCACGAAATCAGGTACTTAAAAGAGAAAAAGTCAGAGCGGAAATGCTTGCAAAAGGAGCAATTCAACACGCTCTTTTAAAAATCCGATATTTTCCGACAGAATTCTACGATGCCTCAATTTTGTGGGAAGGAGACGGTCAGATTGGTCATCATGTAATAGAATTTCCAGATGAAACATATTTAGGTCAAGTATATCAGGACGAAAATGATGGAGAATTTTATTGCACAGGTGAGTTTGTCCGGGATCTTGGAATGATGATGGGTGAAGAAATGGAAGAGGGTTTTGTCGAAGAAGGAGAATTCAGAGGACAGTTGAAAACTCAGGCTCCTTATGGTGGTGTATATTTTGTTGAAAAAATAGAATTACTTTCAAGAAACGAAGCAAATAAACAGGATACAATAAGGTTTACAGTATATTCAAAAGAAATATCAGGATTTACAACAGCAGTATTAAGACCATCTGTTAGAGGAACTAAAAATGAACTGAACTTGAATGAAGGAATGACAATGACCGTTATCAAGGAGTTAAAATGGAAATAAAAAGAATTGGTCAAAAAAGAAAAGGTTTTACATTAACCGAAATAATGGTTGTAGTTGGTGTACTTGGGATTTTCGTTCTTATTGTATATAATTTATTTTCAATGATTAACCGTTCATCTGTTATTGTTGAATGGCGGGCAGCTACTAATTCTCAGTTGACAAGAGCTTTTGCAATCCTTCAGGAAGATTTGAGCAGAGCAAATTATCCATCAGTTATAACTCGAAATTTTGTATATCAGAATCCACAGGCTCTTGGAGGCGGACTATATAGACAAATAGAGCCCACAGCTTCAAATAATCTTAGAATATTCAGAAGTGAAGGCACATCTGAAGTTATCCGACTTCCTGAGGCTGCAACAGAGATAACGGTAATGAGCTGGCAGATACATACACCTGAAGTTCAGATACATAATACTGATATAGAAACAAAAATATGCACACTTACTTGGCATAAAGTATATCAGGGAAGATATAATGTGCTGACATATAAAGTTCAGGCACCATCACAGTATAATATGATACCTTATGGAAATAGCCGTCTTATACCAAATAATACTGAAATAGTAATGGTTGACAATGTTGATTTTATCAAAATTACAACAACACCAAAATATTCCCCGGAGCAGATAAGAAGTTTTAATGAGATAAAATCCAATCCCGGGAATTATTTAGACCCATCAGCTAAAGAGTATTTCCATGACTGGATGAATCCACATGTTTTGGTTTTTGAAATAGAAGTAGCTGAGGATGTAAGAATATCATCGATACTTGGTAGAAGGCAGAACCGATTTTCAGTTAGTGGAAAATTTGTAGTCGATCCACTTTCTGTAATACCAATGAAGGTGGCAAATTTTTAATATGAATTTATTTGAAGTTGATGCATTAATAAAAAAAGCATTTGATGAAGATTTAGGATTAGCAGGAGATATTACAACAGAAAATATTTTTAATTCTGATGAAAAATCGTATGGCAAATTTGTTGCAAAATCTGATGGCGTATGTTGTGGGCTGAATATTGTTAAAAGAGTGTATGAGCTTTATGACAGTGAAGTGAATTTTATAACTAACATAAAAGATGGTGATTATTATACAAAAGGAACCATAATTGCAGAAGTAAGAGGAAAAACTATTTCTCTGCTTATATGTGAAAGAATTGCTCTCAATTTTCTTCAACATTTATCAGGAATATCAACATCAACGCAGAAACTCGTTATATCACTCGGAAGAAAAGATGTAAAAATATGTGATACCAGGAAAACAATACCCGGATTGAGACAGTTACAAAAATATGCAGTAAAAACAGGTGGTGGATACAATCACAGACTTGGACTGTTTGATGCTGTAATGCTCAAGGAAAATCACATACATGCAGCTGGTGGAATAGTCAATGCAGTAAATATTATCAGGAAAAAAATAGGCCATACAGTTAAAATCGAAGTAGAAACAACAAATCTTGTTGAAGTAGGACACGCTCTTGAAGCACAGGTGGATATAATAATGCTTGATAATATGGATTATGTAATAATGGAAAAAGCCTGCAAATTAATAGATGGAAATGCCCTCATAGAAGTCAGTGGTAACATTACACCAGAAAACATAAAAGAAAGAATCGGAACTTTACCAATCAACATAGTTTCTTCCGGCTACATCACCCATTCCGTCAAAGCCGCTGATATATCCTTCCTTTTCTCCTAAAAAATTCAAATGACGGGGTCAGGTCTTTGATATTCATTTTTTTATCAACTTGTATAATAATTTTAACTTATACTTAAAATAATACGATGTTTAAAATTAAAAATATTATAATATACTAAAAATATAAATCATGGTATTCAAAAATCGAATATCGAAGACCTGACCCCTTTTTATTTAAAATTAACATATATAGGTTATTGTTTTTTTTAAAGATATCTTATATCTTTGGAATTATAAAAAAATACAGGGGGGATGTAAATGAAGAAAGTTTTATGTTTTTTGGTGTTAGTGGGAATAGTTTTTTCTTTCAGTGTTATTGCAGCTGAAAAGGCAACTGTCGAAATTTCTGGTTTTATGAAAATTGATACTTATTATAATACCGGAACAATGGGTGAATCAGCTGGTTATGTTACAGGCGATGATAAAGAATTTTTTATGGATCCAAAACACACAAGGTTAAGAGTAAGAACTTCACAGAAAGCTGATGATGGCTCAGTTATATCTGGGCTTATTGAAACAGATTTTGCTTCAGGCACGGGTGTTTTAAGAATGAGACACGCTATGTTTTCTTATGAAATTAACGGGAAAAGATACTTTTTTGGTCAGACAAGTGATATCTTTTCACCAAATATTCCATTATCAATGGATAGAAGTGGTCATTTGAATATTGATATTGGAAACAGAAGACCAATGATTGGTATGTCACAGAAAAAAGGCGAAAGAACATCCACGTTTGCTCTTGCAAGACCAATGTCTTCACAGGCGGCAACAGTGGCTGGAGTTTATGTTTCTGGTGAAGAAACAGCTATTCCAGATTTTCAGTTTAATTTTGCTGATTCAAAAGGAATGAATATAGGCGGTTTTTTTGGTCAACGTTATCATTCTGGCACAAATAAAGATTATGATGCATATTGTCTTAATATTGAAGCTAATAAAAAATTATCAGATGGAAATTTTATTTTTTCAGTATTTATGGGACAAGCTATGTCGGGTTATTTCGGTGGATTAGGAAATGATATCGTTGGTGGAAAAGAAGTTGAAACTATGGGCGGATGGATTAATTATATTAAAAATCATGGTAATGGAAGAATGAGTTTTATTGCTGGAATGCAGGAAGCGGATAAAGATGTTATTGCAGCAGCTGACAGAAAAACAAATCAGATGTTTCTGGTTTCATTTTTAAATAAATTATCTAATGGTGTAGAGTTGGTTCCTTCGGTTGGATATTACAAAACTGAATTAAACAATGGAACAAAAGAAGATGCAGTAAGAGTTGGTTATTCCGCAAGATACAGCTTCTAAAACAATAAAAGCGGGGTCAGGTCTTAAATACTTTGGGTCAAGTCTCAACATTACGACATTTTTACAAATGTGCGAATGCTCGAGAACTTGACCCTGTTAAAATCGAATATCGAAGACCTGACCCCATATCTTTTTTAGGTCAGTGGTATTTGTTATATTTTATAATCAAGTTGAAATTTCCCGTCGATATGTATAGTATAGGTTATATAACCTTGAATAATATAAATAAGTGTATAAGGACCAAGGGGGATTCACATGAAAAAACTGTTTTTTATTACTCTGATATTAAGCTTCGTTTTAATTTCACATTCAGCAGAAATCAATTCAATTTTTGAATTATGGGATATGACACAGGAATATCTTACTTTTGAATTTACCAAGGCAAATGACCCTGAAAGAAAAGCAATAGGTGATATTCTTGAGCTTGGAAGAGAAAGATGGGGTTATGAAATTGATTTTGAAAAAAATACTGTTATGGTTTTTGATAATTTAAATTTAATGTTTCCAGTTGATGTTATCTGTAATACAAAATTTTTAAGTGAAGATAGAAATTTTTTTCAGCTTGTATCTGAATTTTACACAGACAGAATTACTTTTGAAGAAAATATGGAATTGCTTAATCTGAAAATCAATTATATCGAATTCTTTACTGAAAACATAAGTGGGTTTACTGGATTTGATT
>JBAZDD010000149.1:0-5722 GCA_041654635.1 Candidatus Muiribacteriota bacterium | reverse complement strand
CAAACCCCGGCTGGAAGAATTGTATCTCGAACAGTAGAACTAACCGGACAGAACGAAGTCCCTATAATGATAGTAAACGAAAAAGGAGAAAGAATAAACGAAATACCGCCAATAAACCCATATAACCTTGAAGGTGTTGGAATGGGGTACGTGCCGATATTAGATAATAGATATACTCGGGCAAGAATAATAAAACAATACAGCGTAGATGGAGAAATAATAAAAGAATTCGATGGAAAAGACACATATTTCAATAAAGAAGAAAAAACAGGAATAAAAATGACAGATAGAAAAGGACCAGAAGAAAGCTGGACATACGAAAACGACTGGGAGAAAAAAGGAATCTGGATAATAAAGAAAACCCGTGTGGGGTCAGATCCCTACAATTGAACTTTTTGAACGTAAAGACTTTGAAGAAGGGGGATTTTATGATAAATAGTTTTCATTTTATTATTTATGTTAAAGACCAGAAAAAAAGTGTAGATTTTTACAAAAAAGTATTAAAAATCGATCCTTTTTTAGATGTTCCTGGAATGACAGAATTCAAAATCAGTCAAAATTCTGTGTTTGGTATTATGCCCGAAGTTGGAATTTCAAGAATACTCGAAAATAAAGTAGATTTTTCTTCAGATAATCAGATAAAATGTGAGTTATATTTAGTTGTTGACAATCCTTCAGAATCAATTGAAGAATTCAAATCACTTGGCGGAAAAATCATAAGTGATGTCAAATTAAGAAACTGGGGTTGCAATGTTGGTTACGGAATGGATTTTGATGGTAACGTCATAGCATTTTCAAACTGACTTTTTTAAGATTCACCCGAGTTTCATCCGCGATTCTTTCGCGTTTTATCCGCGTTTTTATAATTAATAAGCAAAAGGTGCTTCCTGACGGACTTCGAATATATAAATCTGATGTTTATCAATTAAATTTTCAGAAATTGGAGCTATTTTTTCTGCTATCAGTCGGAAATTTCCAACAGGATCATTTTCATCAGTAATTTCAATTTTTCCAAAAACATTAATCCATTCATATTCACTGTATTCATAATCATCAGTCGGAACAACTTTCACAAAATATGGTACAGCATCTGCAAAACAGCAGTTAACCATTAATCTTAGAAGAGCGATTTCTGAACTGTTTGCAAGCTCTTCATTTTTAAAAGAAAGTCCTCTTATCATAAAATTAATACTTTTTGCAACTTCAGGTTTTCTACTCAACATTATGTATAATTCTGCAACATTAAGTTTCAAATATTCTTTATTATCAAATATTACCAAGCCATCATCAGCCAATTCTAACTCAGGATTATCTTTAATAATTGATGAAATTCCATCTTCAGCTTTCATAGTATTTCTGATTATGTAAAAATTTGGAGCAATCAGAAGTAATATTACCGCAATCAGTAATCCGATTTTTATTAATAAATTTTTCATATATTAAAATGGAAACTGAAGCAGAAAATCAGGTCTTATTATTTCAATTGGAGTATAAATGCAGAAAAATGCAAGTATTCCATAAATAATTACTCTGAAATAATCACTGCTTTTTGATGGATAAACAAAAAGATATAATGCTGCAACCATCAGTAAATTTGCTCCACTTATTGTCAGCATAATATATTTCGGGTTAAAAAGCATTGGATATTTTCCATCAATAATGAGTTTAAAAATAAAATAAGCTATAATCATAAACTCAACTGCTTCAATCCTTCCTAAAATTTTATTTTTCATAACAGATTAAAAATTAATGCTCCTAAAATATTTAATAAAGTCAGAGTTAAAAACATTTTAATTATAGCTGTTTTAGTAAATACAGCATTATACATGAGAAGTTGTTTCAAATCAGCTGGTGGTCCATAAGTTACAAATGCAATCCTTGCTGCTTTTGAAAACATTGAAAAAGAATATGAAACAAAAGCATCTGCTTCAGAGCACACATTCAAAAGGAAAGCCAGTAACATCATAATTACAATTTCTCCAAATATATTTACTTTCATGTAATTGATTATTTCAACAGGTATATAAGTTTTAAAAAATCCGGCCGCGATTGCGCCTAAAGCAAGAAACTTTGCCATATAAGCAAACTCATTGGCAGTATGCGATAAAATCAACAATACTTTATTCTGAAATGAAATATTTTGATGCTCGTTATTGTGTTCATGGGAACAATCCCCACATGAGCAAACAGAATTATGCTGGTGTTCGGTTATAAATTTTTTTTTCAGAATTTTTTCTTTATCATCACCAAGAATAACTGCTGTAATCACAGCCATAATCGATATTATTACAATTCTTGCAAAAACCATTTTCAAATCCATTCGAAAAGCAATCCATGTTGATAAAATCACAAGAGGATTCACCACTGGACCAGCTATCATATAAACAATTGCAGTATGAAGTGGCACTTTTTTATCTAAAAGTTTCTTTACAACAGGGATTATTCCACACTCGCATACAGGTAGAATAAATCCGGCAAACACACCAGTTATATAACTGAGCATTCGATTTTTCGGTATAATTCTGGCAAGTGTTTCAGGTTTTATATATAATTCAATAATTGCAGCTATAAATGCACCGCCAATTAAAAAGGGAAGTGCTTCAACAAATACAGATATAGCATTAAGTGTCATAAAGAAAAATCTTGAACTTGTCATTTCCATGCGAAAATTGTAAAATATCATTAAAATAAAGTCAATCAAAATGGGAGGGTTTATTTTATGAAAAAAACATTTACACTTTTTATTTTTATTTTTTGTTTTACTGCTTTTTCAAACGATATTTTTGTAAGTATTCCTCCACAGAAATTTTTTGTTGAAAAAATTGCCGGCAGTCTTTTAAATGTTGAAGTTTTAATTAAGCCTGGTCAAAATCCACATTCTTTTGATTTAAATCCTGGTCAGATGATCGAACTTTCTAAATCAAACATTTATTTTACTCTCGGTTTAGAATTTGAAGATGTTCTTATTCCAAAAATTTCAAGTATTAACAATAATCTTAAAATTATTCCGCTTGACTCTGGAATTAGAAAAATTATTTCAGAAAATACATGTAATCACGGGCATGATGATTTCGGGGTTGAAGAAATATGTGAAATTCCAAAAGCTGATCCTCATATATGGCTTTCTCCAAGAAATGTAAAAATTATTTCTCTAAAAATAAAAGAAGCGCTTGAGAATAATTATCCAGAAAACAAAGAAGTTTTTCAAAAAAATTATCTGAATTTTATAAAAGAAATTGACAATATTTCAAATCAGATTAACACTATTACTAAAAATCTTAAATCAAAAACTTTTCTTATTTATCACCCTGCATGGGCTTATTTTGCAAGAGATTTTGATTTAACTCAGCTTTCAGTCGAAACTGATGGTAAAGAACCTGGTCCAAAAGATATTATTGAGATTATTAAAAAAGTCAAACAACATAATATTAAAACAATTTTTATTGAACCAGCTCAAAATCCGCAGTCCCCACAGGTTATTGCAAAACAGGCAGGTTTACAGGTAAAAACTGCTGACCCTCTTGACGAAAACTGGAGTTTAAACATTATTAATTTTGCAGAAAGTTTAAAATAATGGATACTATTATTAAAATTGAAAACCTTAATTTTGGTTATAATAATTCTCTTGTACTTGAAAATATTAATCTTATACTTAAAAAAAATGATTTTCTTGCAATTATTGGACCAAACGGCGGCGGTAAAACCACACTGCTTAAATTAATAATGGGATTACTTAAACCTGTTTCAGGCAAAATTGAGCTCCTTGGACAAGAACCTGTAATAACCCGAAAAAAAATTGGTTACGTTCCTCAACATACAACTAACGATGAATTTTTTCCTATCACCGTCGAGGATATTGTTAAAATGGGAATTACAAACTCAAAAACTTTAAAAGAAAATTCAGCAAAAATTTTGGATATTATGGATTTTCTGGATGTTTTAAAATTAAAAAATAAAAAAATCGGGGAATTATCGGGGGGGCAGAAGCAGAGAGTTTTAATTGCACGCGCACTGGTATTTGAGCCTGAAATACTTATTCTTGATGAACCTACTGCAAGCATAGATAACGAAGGTCAGCATTTAATTTATAATTATCTTAAAAAATTGAATAAAGATAAAACTATTATAATTGTCAGTCACGATTTAAACCTGATTTTATCATACGCAAAACAATCTGCATGCGTAAATAAAAATCTCTGTTTTCATAATATGCCTGAAATTACAGATGAAATGAAAGATTTATATATTGGTTGTCAGGCTGGTTTGATTGAAAGGCGTTTAAAACATGGAAATATTTGAACTTCTTCAATATGAATTTATAAGAAATGCTTTTCTTGCAGGACTTTTGATAAGTATTCCCTGTGGAATAATTGGAACCATTATTATTGTAAATAGAATGGTCTTTGCCTCAGATGGAATAGCCCATGCTTCATTTGGTGGAATCGGACTAGCTGTTTTCCTTGGCCTTTCACCATATACAGGGGCTGCGGTTTTCAGTCTTGCTGCTGCAATGGTTACTGCCATGCTTACTTATGGTAAAAAATTCCGCTCAGACGGTGTTATTGGCGTTATAATGGCTGTATCAATGGCTTTTGGTGTTTTCATGATTAATATTACCCCCGGTTATGTTACTGAACCGGTAAATTATCTTTTTGGAAACATTCTTCTTGTTACTTTTACTGATATTATAAATATATTTATTTTTGTTTTTTTACTTCTTATAGTTATATTTTTATTTTATCGAAAAATTCTTGCTGTATGTTATGATTCATATTTTGCAGAAGTCAGAGATATAAACGTTAAATTTTATCATTTTTTAATCTATATGCTTGTTGCGGGGGGTGTTGTATTTATTGTCAAAATTTCAGGTATTATTTTATTCATAGCTTTACTCACCATTCCTCCAATGATTGTGGAAAAATATTCAAAAAATTTAATTTCAATGTTTTTTTATTCTTCAATTCTTACTCTGATACTTATTTTAACCGGACTTTTTCTTTCAATTAAGTATAATATTTCATCCGGTTCCTCAATAATTCTTTTATCTGGTTCAATTTTTATTATTCTTAACCTATTTGATTTTTTAAAAAAAACTAAAAACACTCATTTTAATAAAAAAAGGGTTGACAAAGTATAAAAAAATCGATTATAATAAAAGTGTTAAATTTTCCCACTTCATAAATATTTGTATTTATGAAACCCCAAATTTCAGGCTCCTGTTTTTACAGGAGCCTTTTTGATTTTCAATTAAAATTAGAATCAGCAATTCTCAATGAAGTTTTTTTCGTAATGTTTTTTGCTGTCGCCCCGGTGATGTTTTATGCCAGGGTCCATTGCTCTTATATTTTGTAGGGGAAGAACACTGTTCTGCCCGGCTTCTGTATTGAGTTTTGCCCTTCGTTGTCATTCCGCGTACGCAGGAATCCAGTGTCGCTGTTTTTAATCTTAAAACTTTTTCGTAATATCGTTTTGAGTTGAGAGTTTATCGGGTTGAGGGTTAATCGAGTTACATTAGTTGAGAGTTTATCGAGTTATGAGTTTAATGAGTTAAAAACTCAAGCAACTCAATTAACTCAAGTAACTCAAATAACTGATTAAGTTTTGATGAAATATTTAAAATAATGTGTGGAGATATTCTAATAGAAGTAAAAAAAATCTATAAAACTGAAAATAAAACTTAAATTAGTAACTTTAAAAAAAATAACAAAACAAAAAATAAAAT
>JBAZDD010000148.1:0-5801 GCA_041654635.1 Candidatus Muiribacteriota bacterium | reverse complement strand
ATCGTGTACAGTATGATGCTGAATCTGGAAGAATTCGACCAATTTTAAACAGAGTAAATACAGATTGATAATACTGGAGGGGTGGATGAAACTGATTAAATTGATTCTATTAGCTTTTTTTTCAGCATTAATATTAACAGGATGTGGAAGCAAGGAAGAAAAAAAAGCTAATGAAGTTGTTGTTAAAAAATGGCAGCATGTTGAAACTTAGACAGATATTAATCCAACCGCTGTTGCGAAATATCAGGAAAAAATTTATATTGGCACAGATAATGGATTATATGTTTTAGAAAATGGATTGAAAAAATTAGATTTGAAAATGCTTGAAGATAAAAAAATCAAATGTTTTTTTTCAGATAATAATCAGCTTCTTATTGGAACGGACAGAGGATTTGGAATACTCACAACAAGTTTCCAGTTCAGAACAGTAGGACAGGTAAATTCAATTGTTAAAAATCGCAACGGAAGATACATGATTGCAACAAATCACGGTATATATGTTGCTGGTCAAGGATTCAATGATATGATTCATTATTCTGATAAAAATTCATTTTTTTCTGAATATCACAAAAATCGAGATCTTTCCATCAGACTGCTTAAAGTTAATTCTCTTAATCTGTTTGATGAAAAAATTATTCTCGGAACAGACGAAGGTCTCGTTATTGCAGAAACCGATTTATCAAAAGCTAAGTTTTTTTATGGTAATTATATTATGCCGACAATGACTGATGATTATATTATTCATAAAGGTAATTCTCCACTTACCGGAAATCTTATCAGCAGTCTTTTAGTGTATGAAAAAGAAATATTTATAGGAACAAATGGAGGATTGAACGTTTTTTCACCAGAAGGAGAATCCTGGAGAAACTATACTGCAAATCACCTTGAGAGAATAAAAAGAAATAATACATGGACTGAAGTAGAAGTTGAAGGTAATTCGGATTTATCGGGGAATTTTATTTCAACTATTGCAAAAGCTCATAATAAAAATATTTTTGTAGGGTCATCAAGAGGTGTCGATATATTTGATACAGTAACAAGAAAAATCACTGAAAAACTTTCCTCAGACAGTATTGTTTTTTTGTTCAGTTCAGATAACAGATTATATGTTGCCACAGAATATAACGGGCTGAATATTTATGAATATAAAAACTATGAAGGAGATATTTGATGAAAATTGCAATAGGAAGTGATCATGCCGGATTTGAAATGAAAGCAAGAATAATTAATCATTTTTCAGAATATGAATTTTCAGATTTGGGGTGTTTTTCTGCAGAAAGTGTTGACTATCCCGATTATTCAAAAAAAGTGTGTGAAAAAGTAAACAGTAAAGAATGTGATTTTGGTATTTTAATCTGTGGTACTGGTATTGGTATGGCAATTGCGGCAAATAAGATTAAAGGAATAAGAGCAAGCTGCTGTGTAAACGAAATGATGGCTGAATATTCAAGATTACATAATAATGCTAATGTAATAACTCTTGGTGCAAGAGTTGTTGGAGACGGACTTGCTTACAGACTTATTGACATATTTATAAAAACATCTTTTGAAGGCAGCAGACATCAGAAAAGAATTGATAAATTTGAATAGAAAAAAGGAGTAAAATATGCTTACAGTTGTTGAACATTCTCTTATAAAACATAAACTTGCTTATCTCAGAGATAAAAAAACAGCCAACAAGGATTTCAGAGAACTAATTTCTGAAATCGCTCTTCTTCTGGCTTATGAAGCAACAAGAAAGCTACCCACAATAAGAAAAATTGTTGATACACCATTGACAGAAACAGAATGTGAAATAATAAAAGGCAGAAAACCTGTAATTGTTCCAATATTAAGAGCCGGTCTTGGAATGGTTGATGGTATTCAGAAAGTAATGCCTATGGCAAAGGTAGGTCATATCGGAATATATAGAGATCCTGAAACTTATGAACCGGTTGAATATTTCTGTAAAATGCCTGATAAACTTGATGAAAGAGAACTTTTTGTGGTTGATCCCATGCTTGCTTCAGGTGTTTCAGCAGCTTATGCGTGTGATGTTCTCAAAAGAAAGGGAGTAAAAAGTATTAAATTTATTTGTATTTTATCCTGTCCTGAAGGAGCTGAATACTTCAGCTCAAAACATCCTGATATAGATATATTTACAGCTTGTATGGATGAAAAATTAAACAATAAAAAATATATACTTCCCGGATTAGGAGATGCAGGGGACAGAATTTTTGGAACATTCTGATATTTTGGAGGAAAAATGAGACCAGACTGGAAACACTATTTTATGGATATTGCAAATTTAGTTTCAACACGTTCTACCTGTCTTCGAAGACATGTTGGAGCTGTAATTGTTAAAAATAACAGAATTTTAGCCACAGGATATAATGGAGTTCCAAGAAAACTTGCTCATTGTGATGAAGTAGGCTGTCTGCGTGATAAAATGGGAATACCATCAGGTCAGAGGCAGGAACTGTGTCGAGGACTTCATGCTGAACAAAATGCAATAATTCAGGCAGCTTCAAATGGGGTTGAAATTGAAGGCGGGATACTTTTCTGTACTCATCAGCCATGTATAACTTGTACAAAAATGATTATTAATGCAGGTTTGACTAAAGTTTATATAAAAGAACCATATCCTGATGAATTAGGTGAAGAAATGCTTAAGGAAGCAGGAATACCAGTTGAGGTAATAAAACTTTGAATAAAGAACTTTTCATAGATAAATTAATGCTTTTTCTATCGATTTTTATTATTCAGATTATTCTTTTTTATATTATAAAAATGTTAAATTTCACTGATAAACCTGATGAAAGAAAAATACATAAAACTCCAAAACTGACAATGGGAGGCGCGCTTTTTATATTGCCATTTCTGATTTTTGGTGGAAATACCGTTTTGTTCAGAAATATTTTTGTATCCTGTGCTTTTCTGCTGACTTTTTTTGCAGGAATGATTGATGATATAAAAAGACTTTCTCCTAAAATTAAACTTTTTACTCAATTATTGACAGGATTATTTCTTTTTTATGGGGGAGTTAAAATATCTGTGTTTTTTGGAGTAGATAACTATTATTTAAGTCTATTTTTAACAGTTTTTTACTTTACTTCTTTTATAAATATAATTAATCTGATAGATGGAGCAGACGGACTTGCCACTCTTATATGCTCTATTATTATAACAGGAATCTTTTTTATAACACTTAATACTTCTTTTAACTCAGATATTTATCTTGTTTTAATACTTTCGCTTGGTGGTTTTTTATTTTTCAATATAAAAAATTCACTTATTTTCATGGGGGATTTAGGAAGTAACTTTCTCGGGTTAATTATTGGAATAATGCTTATTGATGCTGGGTTTCACTCTTTCAGTATGAATAATATATTCAGTTTTATTTTAATAATTTTTGTTCCCTTTACTGATACTTTCATTGCAATATTGAGAAGGTTGAAAAATAAAAAAAGTGTATTTGCAGCAGATAAAAATCATATACATCACATATTGCTTGAAAAATTCAGTCTCAACGTAACTTTGATTATTTTGTGCCTTTTACAGGGGATTATGACAGTTATAGGAATTATTCTTCATGGTAAAAATCTATGAATTTATATAATTTAAAAACAATTTTTCTTGATATTGCTGCAATTGTTTTTGCTTTTTTTTTAACTCTTATTTTAAACGAAAAAAAATTAGATAATATCAATATTTTATATTATTCGATTTTTTTCAGAATAACTCTGCTGTATGTTTTTAAAACATACAGCATTATTAATAAATACATAAACATAAAAGATATTTATCGTATATCAGCGGCAATTACAGTTTCAACAATTTTTCTTGTTATATTCAATATTTATGACTTGAGAGAAGGTGTTGCTGAAACCTGTCTTATAATAATTCTTATAGTTTTTATGAGAACGTTTCATAAAGTTTTCATGTTTGAAAAAAAAGACAGTAAAACAAATATTTTAATTTATGGAGCTGGTGATGCTGGTGAAATGATATGCAGAGAAATTGAAAAACATTCAGAGTATAATTTAAGAGTAAAAGCTTTTATTGATGATAATAAAGAAGTTGCAGGGAAATTTATCAGAGGAATAAAAATTGAAGGTTCAAGAAAGAAAATACCAGAACTTATTGATAAATTTGATATAAAAGAAATCATTGTAGCAATTCCATCAGCTTCAAGCACTCAGGTAAGTGAAATATCTGCCTATGTTTCACGTTTTAATGTCAGCTTAAAAGTGCTTCCGTCTGAATCTGAGCTGGTTGATGGAACTGTCAGTCTTAAGGTTGCAAGAAATTTCGACTTAAACGATATTTTACGTAAAAAACCTCATAAGAGAAATATTGAAGGATTAAGAAATCTTATAAAAGGAAAAAAAGTTCTTGTTACAGGGGCAGGCGGTTCTATTGGCTATGAGTTAACCCGTCAAATATTAGAATTTGAACCAGCTTTAATGGTTGCTTTTGGTCATGGTGAGAACAGTATTTTCAGGCTTGAAAGGGATTTTCTTCCTTTGTATAAAAATTTGAAATTGAAAATTGGTGATATAAAAGATAAAGAAAGTATAAGAAGATTAATAAATCTATATAATTTCGACATTGTGTTTCATGCAGCTGCTCATAAACATGTGGGACTTATGGAGATGAATCCAGATGAAGCTGTTTTAAATAATATATTTGGCTCAATGAATCTTTTTGAGCTTTGTGGCAAAAATAATGTTTCTAAAGTTGTTTTTGTTTCGACAGACAAAGCAGTAAATCCACAAAATATTATGGGAATGACAAAAAGAGTATGTGAAAAAGCTGCTGGATGTTATAATAAAATTTATAATAAAACAAATTTCATTTCAGTAAGATTTGGGAATGTTATTGGTTCGAGGGGTTCGGTAATTCCAATATTTCAGGAACAGATTGAAAAAGGTGGGCCTGTTACAGTAACAGATGAAAAATGCGAAAGATTTTTCATGTCTATTGGTGAAGCGGTTCAGCTTACTCTTGAGGCGGCAATAATGGGGAAGTCATCACAGCTGTTTGTGCTTGAAATGGGAGAACCTGTCAAAATTATAGATATTGCCCGCAAACTTATTGCTCTGTATGGATATAAACCGGATTCAGATATAAAAATTGAGTTTACAGGTATGAAAAATGGTGAAAAACTTAATGAAAAACTTTTTAATGAAAATGAAAAAATATCCACGACAAGTAATGAAAAAATATATGTAACTGAAATTGAATGTGAGGAAAATTATCTGGAAAAAGTTAGAGAGCTTGAAAAAATAATTGATGAAAAAAATCATAATAAATTGATTGATTATCTGAAGGAGCTGATTTGATACCAGTATTAGTAATTTTTTTTCTTTTTATTGCAATGTTTCTATTGTCGAGATTTTTAAAAAAAGTTGATTTACTCATATTGCCGTTCTTTTTTGGAAGTCTTGTGATTATTTTTCATTTTTTTGAATACAGAGAACAGTTTCTTTCGATACTGATAGGGGCAATTTTCTTTTATTTTCTCGGTATATTATCAGACAGATACAAGCTTGATTTTTTTATTGAATTTTTATTTCAATCATTAATAATTGCGGCTGTTGTATTTTTAGGACTTAAAATCTTTTTTATAAGAAATTTTCATGGAGGATTTTATTATTTCAGCGAAATAAAATCTCTGTTTTTCAGTTTTTTCTGGTTTTTTGTAAATATTAATGCTTTAAAAATTATCGCCAAAAAAGGGGAATTTTTTTTAAGCATAGGATTATGTATAAATTTAACTCTGATGATAATGATATTTGTTCAGAATATGGGAATCGAAC
>JBAZDD010000147.1:0-5815 GCA_041654635.1 Candidatus Muiribacteriota bacterium | reverse complement strand
AAGCGATAGAAGTTTTTGCTCAACAGGCAAAAGCCCTTGAACAAGGTGGAGCTGATGTGTTTATTGTAGAAACAATGTTTGATTTATGGGAGTTGAAAGCTGCAATAATGGGAATAAAAAAAGTATCAAAATTACCTGTTATAGCTCAGCTTACCTATCAGGAAAATTTAAGAACACTTACTGGAACTGACCCGAAAACTCAGGCTGCTGTAATGAATTCACTTGATGTTTTTGCAACCGGAGTAAACTGCTCTATGGGTCCTGAAAAAATGTTAGAAATAATTCATGTATTGAAAAAATATTCAAGCTGCTATGTTACTGCAGTTCCAAATGCCGGGCTTCCAGTATTGATTGACGGGAATACAATATTTCCGATGAAGGCAGATGAATTTGCCAGCAAAGGTGTTGATTTATTGAAAGCTGGAGCAGATATTATCGGTGGGTGCTGTGGTACTGATTTTTCACATATACAAGCTTTGAGAAAAGAAATTAATGGAATGTCAAGGGTAAAAAATCCAGAAAATAAAGGGTTCTGCCTTGCTTCAAGAACAAAAAGCTTCTTTCTTTCTGAGTCAAAATTTTTTCTTGTAGGTGAAAGACTTAATCCGACTGCGAGAAAAAAGTTAGGAAAAGCTATTCTTGATAATAATTTTATGCCATATTCTGAAGAAGCCATACAGCAGGTTGTAAAAGGAGCTGATGTAATAGATGTAAATACTGGAGTGCCTGACGGTGATGAAACCATACTTCTACCTAAAGCAATTGGTGCAGTTCAGGGTGCTGTGGAAGCTCCAATAAGTATTGATTCTTCAAATCCAGATGCAATAATTGAAGCTTTGCAGATATGTGATGGAAAACCTCTGATAAATTCAATTAATGGAAAAGTAGAAACAATGGAAAAACTTTTCCCTGAAATGGCAAGACATGGAGCATCTTCAATCGTACTGCTTATGGATGAAAAAGGAATTCCGATGACAATTCAGGATAGAGTTAAGCTTATTGAAAAAATTTTAACTTATTCTGAAAAATATGGAGTAAAAAGAGAAAATCTTATTATAGACTGTCTTGCGCTTGCGCTTGGGGCAGAACCTGAAGGAGCAATGCTTGCTCTTGAAACAATAGAAAAAGTTACGCGCGAATATGGATTGCCAACAATAATGGGTATTTCAAATGTATCTTATGGACTCCCTCTCAGAAAATACATGAACAGTGCTTTTTTATCTCTTTGCATGGCAAAAGGTCTTAAAGCCTGCATAGGGAACCCGATGTCAGCAGAATACATGGCAATATTAAACAGTTCAAAATATCTTCTTGGACATGATAATGGAAAAAAATACATGGATTTTGCTTCTGAAAATAAACATCTTGATAATGCCAAAACAAAATCTAAAACAGAAGATAAAAAAACAGAAATTAAAAAAAATTCTGAAACTGAATCTGAAAAAGACGTTTACTCAAAACTTTTTAACATAGTGGTAGCAGGAAGAAAAGAAGAAGTAAAAAACGAGCTTGAGAATACACTTAAAATCCATGATGCAGAGTATATAATGAAAAATATATTAATTCCTGCAATAGAAAAAGTTGGTGAAAAATATGACAGACAGGAATTTTATCTTCCTCAGCTTATGGCAGGAGCAGATGCTGCAAAAGTCGGTTTTGAGCTGTTGAAACCTTTGCTTAAAACAGAAAGCGCGGAAGTGAAAAAACATGGTGTTGTTTATATGGCGACGGTTGAAGGTGATGTGCATGATATTGGAAAAAATATTGTCTCTCTCATGCTTGATAATTTTGGATTTGAAGTAAATGATCTTGGTAAAGATGTAAAAACTGATTTTCTTATTGAAAAACTGAAAAATGAAAAACCGGATATAATTGGTCTTTCAGCTTTAATGACAACAACAATGAGTGAGATGAAAATAATAATTGAAAAAATTAAACAAGCCAATATTGATGTTAAAGTCATGATTGGCGGAGCTGTTGTTACTAAAGAGTATTCTGACAGTATCGGAGCAGACGGATGGGCGGCAGATGCCATGGGTGCTGTTATTGAAGCAAAAAAATTAATGGAGAAAAAAAGTGATTGTAACCAGATTTAAAAGTGAAGAAGAAATTTATAACGTATTAAAACCTTTTAAAAAACTTGTTTTTATAGGATGTAATATTTGTGCAGCTGAATGTAATACATCGGGTGAAAAAATACTTAAAGAGTATAAGGAAAAATTTGAGCAAAAAGGGTTTGAAGTTGTTTACTCAATGCTTATTGAAGGCATGTGTAATCAGAATCTTGTGAAACGTGATATTAAGAAATTCAGAGATATTGAATATGATGCTGTTATTAGTTTTGCATGTGGAGCAGGTACTCAGTCTGTAATGAGAGTAGGCGGGAAAAATGTTATAACTTTACTGAATACAATTTATCTTGCCAGAAAACCAAGAGTAGGCTCTTTTACAGAATCATGCATAATGTGTGGTGACTGCATGCTTAATCAAACAATGGTTTGCCCTAAAACGAGATGTTCCAAAGGAATTACCAACGGTCCATGTGGCGGTTCTGTAAATGGCTGCTGTGAAGTTGACCCTGACAGAAAATGTGCCTGGGTTGAAATTTACGAAAAATTAGAAGAAAAAGGCGAAACATGGAGAATAGAAAAAATTTTTCAGCCACTGAAAAATGTAAATGAATCAAAACCAAGGAAGGATTTAAATAAATGAAAAGTTTCAGAGAAAGAATTGAAAATAAAGAAATGGTTATTACAGCTGAACTTTTTGCTCCAAAAGGCATTGATATGACAGGGATTAAGAGAAAAGTAGAAATTCTCAGAGAGCATGTTCATGCTTTTAATGTTACAGATAATCAGAGAGCTACCATGAGAGTAGGTTCACTTGGAATATGTGCCTGGCTTGAAAATAAAATGAATGTCGAAACTATTTTTCAGCTTAACTGTCGTGACAGAAACAGACTTGCTCTTCAATCAGATTTATTATCAGCCTCACTACTTGGAATTAAAAATGTGCTTGTAATAACTGGAGATCATCCATCTGTAGGTGACCATAAACATTCAAAAGCAGTTTTTGATCTTGATTCTGTTCAACTTCTTTCTGTGATTAAAGAACTTGAAAGAGGATATGATTTTTCAGGCAATGAACTCAAAGGAAGTCCGACAATTTTTTCAGGGTCAACAATTAATCCCGCAGCAACTCCAATAGAACCTCATGTCATTAAATTTAAAAAGAAAGTTGAAGCTGGTGCTCAATTTTTCCAGACTCAGGTGGTTTTTGAAACAGATAAATTTATAAAATTTCAAAAAAAAATAAAAAATCATAATGTTCCAGTAATTGCAGGAATAAGCCTGCTAAAAAACTATGAATTTGCAAAATTTCTTGATGAAACTGTACCTGGACTGAATGTACCAGAGGATTTACTCGAGAGAATGAAAAATTCCAAAGATTATAAAAAAGAAAGAATAGAAATTGCCTGTGAGACAATTCAAAAACTCAAACCTTATGTAGCAGGGTTTCATTTTATGGTATTTGGACTTGAAAAAGAAATACCACTCATACTGGAGAGGATGTAATTTAAAAAATTCTGGTTAATTATTTAAGTGAGTTTTTACAAATAAAATGGTAAAATATTTATATGGATAAAAAATTAAATTATGATAAATATATATTGAAGATTAAAACACTTGAGAAACAGAAAAATGAAATGCTTGAAGAAAAAAGATTAACTGTGTTAGAAAATACTAAAAAAACAATTAAAGAAAACTTTAAGAATGTTGATTTTAACATATTTATAACGGGTTCTTTAATTGAATGTTTTCAATTTAATAAATATTCTGATATTGATATTGCTGTGGAAAATTTTAAAGGAATAAGATTTGAATTGCTATCAAAATTATCAAATATTCTTGAAAGAGAAGTGGATTTAATTCTTCTTGAACAGTGTGATTTTAAAAATAATTTAAAAAAAATCAAGGTAATTTAATTATGAAGGAAAAATTATTGTTTTTAAAAGGTTTTATTACTAATCAATTGTTGACTTCAAATAGAATATTTGAAGAAATAGCTGATATTAATCTGGAAAATTATGATAAAAAATATGTTTTTTCATTAAAGATTCAGCAATTATTTACTTGTTTGGAAGATGTTTTTAAAAATATTGCAAAAGTTTTTGAAAACTCTATTGATGATTATTCAAGTTTTCACAAAGAATTGTTGATTAGAATGAAAACTGAAGTTCCTGAAATCAGACCAAATGTTATAAATTCAGATTCTTTTTATTTACTTGATAAATTAAGAAGTTTCAGACATTTTATTCGTCATGGATATGATTATGATTTGAAATATGATGATTTATTTTTTTTACAGACACAGTTAAAAAAATATTATCCAGTTGTAATTAATGATATTAATCTATTTTTAGAATTTATTGATTCTTTAATTAAAGGAATTGGTAATTATTAATGTTAAAAATCTTTGAGAGAAAGCTTTGCATGAGTTAAAGCAAAGGTTTTTGTTAATTTTTTTTCCTATGTTAAAGATAAAAAAAACATTGTGATTTGAAAGTTAAAGTTTCAATTTGCAATGTAGAAAAACTAAAAAAACATTGTAATTTGAAAATATTAAATGTATAATTAATCTATGATAAAAAGAAATTTAGCGAAAAATATACTGAAATCAATGGAAATTTTTCCAGTTTTATCAATACTTGGCTCAAGACAGGTTGGTAAAACAACTTTAGCAAAAGAAATTAAAAAAATCATAGAAAAAAATAATATTGAAACTGTCTATCTGGATTTGGAATTACCATCAGATTATAATATTTTAAGCAATATTGAACTTTTTTTTGAAAATAATCAAAATAAAACTATTATTATTGATGAAGTTCAAGTCAGACCAGATATTTATCCTGTGCTGAGAGGGATAATTGATAAAAATCGTAAAAATGGTGCTTTTATTTTATTAGGTTCTTCATCGCCTGGTTTACAGAAAAATTCTTCTGAAAGTTTGGCTGGCAGAATTACCGAACATGTTTTAAATCCTTTTGATATAACTGAAGTTGGTTTTGATAAATCGAATTTAAATAAATTATGGTTATATGGAGGATATCCTGAGAGTTTTCTTGCTCAAAATGATGAAAATAGTTATTTATGGAGAATATCATTTTTAAAAACTTTTTTCGAAAGAGATATTCCTCAACTGGGAATAAATATTCCTGCACAGAAACTAAAACATTTCTGGCAGTTGATTTGTCATTATCATGGTCAGGTATGGAATGCTTCTCAAATATCACGAAATATTGGATTGTCTGCAACAACTGTTAGAAATTATATGTTTATTTTAGAAGAAACTTTCCTGGTTAGAAGATTAGAGCCTTATTTTGTTAATATAAAAAAAAGAATAATCAGGGCTCCAAAATATTATGTTATTGACAGCGGTTTGTTTCATGCCAGTCATAATATTATTGAATTTAATACGCTTCTTGGATTTGCAATGTCCGGTGCCTCCTGGGAGGGTTTTGTTATAGAGCAGATTATCAGAAATCTTGATTATTCATTTGAATTTTTCTATTATCGAACTCAAACAGGAAATGAAATTGATTTAATTTTAAAAAAAGGAAATAATATTTATGCTGTAGAAATAAAAATGAGTATGTCCCCAGCAATTTCTAAAGGGTTACGTATAGGTATGGAGGATATTAAAGCTGAGTCAGCATATATAATTTATCCTGGAGAAAAAAGTTATTATCTTGATAAAAACATTATGGTAAGTTCTTTAAATGAATTTTTATCCAGGTTTATTCAGTAATTCTCAA
>JBAZDD010000146.1:0-5816 GCA_041654635.1 Candidatus Muiribacteriota bacterium | reverse complement strand
TGGACTGGAAAAAGAAGTCAGTTTTGACCTGGATGAAATTTCTCAGATGATGGGTGAAGACGACTGTGATGAAAAAACACCGAGAATGTTTTCTGTTAGATGTGAATTATTCACAGAAATTGAAGCGGTAAAAGTATTAACTGAAAACAGTGTAGAAGCTTATCATATTGGAACAGGTGGAATTATGGGGGCTCAAGGTGCTGTCAGACTGCTTCTTGACGGTGATAAAAATAAAGTAGAAGAAATCTGTGATTTTATACAAAAATTACCACTAACAGATGAGTTTACTTTGTGAAACGCGTATAAAACGCGAATGAAACGCGAGTAAACCGGGGTCAAGCTCTGATCATTGCCTCATTTGTAAAAATGTCGTAATGTTGAGACTTGACCCCTAAGTGAGCAGGAGGTAGATTTTGAGTACGATTATTGTTACAGGTGGGGGGACAGGTGGGCACACATGTGCTGGATTGTCTTTCTGTGAAATAATAAAAGAAAGAAAACCAGACACAAAATTATTATATATTGGTTCATCAACAGGTCTTGAAAAAGAACTTGTGAAAACTCTTGATTATGTTGAATTTGAAGAAATTAGAACTGGAAAATTCAGAAGAAGTTTTTCATTAAAAAATGTTTCAGATTTTTTCTCATTTATTGGCGGGATTTTCGATGCAAGAGCTTTGATTTCAGAACATAATCCTTCAGCTGTAATATCAACGGGTGGTTACGTGTGCCTTCCAGTTGTTGTTGCAGCATATCTGTCTGGAATACCTGTTGTTGCTCATGAGCAGACAACAATACCTGGACTTTCAAATAAAATTGCATTTAAAATTGCAGAAAATATTCTGCTTTCTTATCCTGATACAAAAATAAATAAAAAAAATGTAAAAATTACCGGTAACCCCGTAAGGCTTGAGCTGGAAAAAAAATATATTGATTTTAAAAATCAATCCAAAAATGTAGGAAAACCGGTATTGTTTGTTACTGGTGGAGCAAACGGAGCTTCAATATTGAATTCTTTTGTTATAGAAAACATTGACTGGCTTGCTGATAATTTTATTATTTATCATCAGTATGGAAATCATGCCGAAAACATTGAAAAATATGAAGAAAAATTAAAAAATATTTCAAGAGATAATTTTTTTGCTCAAAGATTTTTTTCAAACGAAAAGCTTGCAGAAATTTATTCAAATGAGCCTGTTTTACTTGGAAGAGCAGGCGCTGGAACAATTGCAGATATAATTAATTTCAGACTGGTCTCTGTTCTCATTCCTTTAAAAAATTCAGCTGGTGGAGAACAGTATTCAAATGCAAATATGCTTGCCTCAGAAGGTGCAGCTTTTATTGTAAACGAAGAAGAAAATAATTTTTCAGCAATTAAACAGGCTGTTTTAAATGCTTTTGTTCAGTCAAAAAAAGTAAAGGAAAAAATCGGTAAATATCCAGTCTGGAATAGGGAACTTGTGACAAAAATTCTGGACCTTTATTTATGATTTTTAAAATTAAGTTGACAATTGGTTATTTTTAATGTTAAATTTAATCACTTCAAAATACTTATTAGGAAAAGAGGAGATTGTTAATGCCAAGCGTAAAGAAAAAAAGAAAATCTAAAATTAACAAACACAAAAGAAAGAAAAAAAGAAGAGCTAACAGACATAAAAAGAAATAATTAAGTAACCTGAAATTAAAAAAAACTTAAATGGAGTGTTTTTAATGGACGTTTTTGACTTACCCGAAAGTTTAAAAGTAAAGGAGATTACTCCTTATCATGGTCAATTTTTCCTGGAACCTTTGAGAAAAGGTTACGGTGAAACAATGGGAAATTTTATGAAAGATCTGTTGATTACAGAACTTCCAGGTTTTTCACCTGTAAGCATAACTTTTTTCAATATTGACAAAAGCAACAAGAAACTTGAAGGGACCGAGGAAGATATACTGAATATTGTGATGAATATCAAAAATATTATATGTTCCTTGAAAAAAGGTGAAGAATATTCAAAAAAAATAAAATTCAAAGGTGAAAAAAAAGTAACAGCTGGTGATATTGAAGATGAAAATCTTACCGTTCTTAATAAAGATTTACATCTTTTTACAGTTAAAGACAAAAATACTTTTGAAATTGAAATAGGAATCAAAAGAGGGTGCGGTTATGTTTTAAGTTATGAACACAAAAAAGAAAACAACGTACCTTTCAACAAATTCTATGTAGATTCATTTTTCTCACCGATTGTATTTATTGATATGGATATTTCTCCAATCAGAATTGGCAGTTACATGAATTATGAAAAACTTACACTTGATATTAAAACAAACGGAACTGTCAAAGCTCAGGAAGCGGTTTCTTCAATTTCAAAATCAATAATTGATGCTTTATCAATGATGGCAGAAAAAAGAGAGAAAACTGTCAAAAAAGAAAAAATTAAAGATATTGATGATGGAACAGAAAGAGAAGAACAGGTTGAACTGGCTGAAGTTGAAAGAGAAAAACCAAAAGATGTCAATGAAGTATTGATATCTGATTTGGATTTATCTCACAGAACCAAAAATTGTCTCAAAAACTTCCCATATAGAAAACTTGTTGATTTTACCACAGTTTCTGCCGATGATTTAATGAGGCTTAAAAACTTTGGTCAGAAATCACTTAACGAGCTCAGAGAAAAGTTAGCTGATTATGGCTTGACTTTAAAAGGTGAAACGCTGGAATAATGTTTGTAAAAAAAACAATTATATTTGCTTTTTTAATTATATTTTTTCTGAGTTCTAATGCTCAGAATGAAATCATAGGCAGGGTTACTTTCATCAAAGGTAACCCTGTTCTTGTTAATCAGACTGGTCAGATACATCATCTCAGACCAGAACTTGAATTTACCAATCACAGTCATTTCAAAGTTGAACCCGATTCAAGAGTTGAAGTATTCCTTAACGACTGGATGCTATTAAAAGCTGATGGTCATACAGAATTTTTATTAAGAAAAGTGGGTGATGAAGTTCAGGTAATACTTGAATTTGGAAATATATGGGTTAAATCAATAAATAAAACAGTAATCAGATGGAAAAATTTTCAGGTCAAAACAGACTTGGGAATTTTTACAACTGAAACACTTGTAAACGATGTTTTCAGAATTTCTTGTCTTGATGGTGAATTATCAATATTAAAAGACACAGAAGTTGAAGATACAGTTTATACTGGTGAAAGAATTTTTATTGGCAGAAAAGATTCAGTTGATAAAGTTAAATTCGGAATTGAAGCTGAAAATATTAAATGGGCTGAATTTAGAAAAATCCGACAAGGCGCTGATGGAAAAACTGCTGTTTTTACAGATGGCGATTTTGTTTTACCACCAGGACAGGAAGAAGAACTTCTATCAATAATACCAAAAAAAGAAATAAAGAAAACAGACCACAGAATTAACATTGATTTTATATCTCCAAGAAGAAATCAGGTGAACATTGGTAAAAAACTCAGAGTTGCAGGAAGAGTAAATACAGTTATGGTAAATCACATAGAAGTTTATCTTGATGATTCCTTTTTAGGAAATGTTAAAGTTGAAAACTTCATGTTTGATTATTCATTTAATGTTAAAAATCCTGAAAGAGCAAGATTTCTTGATTGTGTTACAAGAGATGTTTATGGTAATAAAGCTGTATTTACTGTAAAACTAATTCCTGACACAACTCCACCGGTTATAACAGTAGTTCCACCTTTTAACACAAGAAAAACTCAGATTTTTAAAGGTTTTGTTGAGGACAGAAATATTGAACAGGTTAAAGTTGTATTAAATAAAGGCTCAATTTTTGAAGAAGTTTTTAATGTCAACTGCAAAAATGGATATTTTGAATTTAAAATGTCAGTAGATGATAAACAGCATGATTCAATCCCGGTAAGATACGGGGCAAATTCTTTTGAAATATCAGCAGTTGATGAATTTGGAAATGTGGGTGTAATAAAATCTTCTTTCTTTATTGATAAAGCTTTGACAGATACATTTTTCAATAAATAACCTTTTTTGGAATATTTTAGAGAGTATGAAAATAAAACTTATAGATATTATTTATTCACTTACAGAAGCACTTGATCTTGTTTCAAGTCCGATAAACAATCATCACAAAGACGTTACAATTCTTTCATATTATATTGGAAGAGAAATGGGTCTTTCTGACGAAAAACTTGAAAAATTAATACTTTCCGCCATGATACATGATATTGGTGTGCTTCCATTAACATTAGATGAAAGATATAAAAATTTTGAATTTGAATTCAGTAACCCCAATCGACATGCAGAAATTGGATATTTCATCACAAAAGATTTTCTTCCATTAAAAGATATTGCAGATATTATAAGATACCATCATACATACTGGTATGAAGGCGCTGGGAATAATATTGAAATTGATGAAGAAAATTTTATTCTTCCAAATATAATCCATGTTGCTGACAGAATATCTATTACACTTAACAAGAAAAAAGAGGTATTAGAACAGGTTCCAAATATTCTCAGCAAAATTAAAGAAAATACTGGAATGATGTTTATTCCTGAAGTAACAGAAGCCTTTTTAAAAATATCAAATAAAGAATTTATCTGGTTTGAACTGCTTTATCCAGAAAATTTTTTCAGTAAATTAAAGCAATCAGATTATATAAAAAAAGAAATTAAAAATGATATGATTTTTAAATATGCAGAATTAATGAGAAAAATGATTGATTTTCGAAGCGAATTTACCTCAATGCATTCTCGAGCAGTAGCCTATGTAGCTTATGCACTTTCAATTTTATCAGGATTTTCTCATGAACATTCACAGCTTGTAAAAATTGCTGGACTTATACATGATATAGGAAAACTTTCTATTCCAAAGGAAGTTTTAGAAAAAAAAGGGAAATTGACTGATGAGGAATTTAATACAATAAAATATCACGCTTATTATACAAGAAAAATTTTATCAAATATTCAAGGTATAGGAAGTGTGGTTGAATGGGCTTCAAATCATCATGAAAAACTTGATGGAAGCGGATATCCTTATCATTATGAAGTTAACAGACTTTCAACAGAAAGCAGAATAATCGCAGTTGCAGATATTTTTACAGCACTGGCTGAAAACAGACCATACAGACCTGGAATATCTATCGATGAAATAAAGAAAATACTTGTGATAATGGTTGGTAATGGAAAGCTTGATGGTGAAGTTGTAAGACTGGCTGTTGAAAATATTGAAAAACTTGATAAAATAAGAATAAAAATACAAGCTGAATCAAACGATGAATGGAAAATTTTTGAACAGAACCTTAAAAGATAATGAAAACAGCAAGCTTAATATTCAATATCAGAATAATAAACTAATAATTACCTCAAATAAATCTCAAAGCATAAAAAGTCTGCTTTTTAATCAGAGTTTTTTTTCAAATTCTGTAGTAAAAAGAATAATAAGTGAAAATCGAATATACGATAAAAATAATAAAACACTCTCTTTTAAGCAAATAATTGAAAAAGGACAGAAAATTTATATTGATTTATTTGACAGAGAAAATTCTGACTATGTTCCCATTGAATATCCACTTGAAATATTATATGAAGATGATTTTGTCATAATAATTAATAAACCCGTTGATAATATACTTTTTTTTACAAAACATAACGATAAACCCTGTATTGCATCTTATCTTTCTCATTATTATAAAAAAAATAAAATTACAGCAAAATTCAGATTTGTAAACAGACTCGATAAAGATACAACAGGAATTATAATTGTTGCCAAAACAAAATTTTCTCATACATGGCTTCTTGAAAATCATGAAAAAATTTATATTGCAGTAAGCCCAAAAC
>JBAZDD010000145.1:0-5916 GCA_041654635.1 Candidatus Muiribacteriota bacterium | reverse complement strand
TGAAAATGGTTTTTTAATAATTTTAAATATTTTTTCTCTTTCAGTATCAGTAAAATTAAAACTTTCAATTTCTGCTGACATAATTATTATTTTAGTTTTGTGGGCAATTTTTCTTTTAATTATTTCTCTCAATAGACACACTCCATCCATACAAGGCATCTGTATATCTGTAATAATAAAATCAAAATCGATTTTTTCAATAATTTTTAAGGCTTTTTCACCGTTTTCTGCCTCGCTGAATGTTGAAATATTCATTTTATTGCTTTTCAGCATTTCCATAATAATACTGCGTTGTATTTCACAATCATCAACTATTAGAATTTTCATATCTAAAACTCATTATCATCATGATCTAAAGGAATAATAGTTTCAGGTTTTACTTTTTTTGATTTAAGCTGATTAATATTGTTAGTATTCACAACTTTTTTTTTCTTCGGTTTGATTTCTGTGACAATATTTTCTTTTCCATGCACCAGTTTATTTAATTCGTTTACAATTTCTTTAAGCTGTTCAGCCTGAGCAGTAAGCTCTTCTGCTGCTGCTGCTGATTCTTCCGAAGTTGCAGCCGACGCCTGTGTCGTTTTTTCAATTTCTGATATTGCAACATTAATCTGCCCTATACCTTTTGTCTGTTCACCTGAAGCAGTTGACACTTCTTCAATAAGCTGGCTGATTTTGATAACTGAATCAGTAATTTTATTCAGTAATTCAGCCACATCTTCAGCAACTTTGACACCATTTGTCGAATTATCTTTTGCATCCTCAATTAATACAGCAGTATTTTTTGCAGCCTGAGCAGAGCGTTGGGCAAGATTTCTGACTTCTTCTGCCACAACTGCAAAACCTTTTCCAGCTTCTCCGGCTCGTGCTGCTTCGACTGCTGCGTTTAAGGCAAGAAGATTGGTTTGAAATGCTATTTCATCTATTGTTTTTATAATTTTTCCTGTTTCATCTGAACTTTCTTTAATTTTATTAATTGCATTCATCATTTTTGCAACTGTTCCCTTGCCATTTTCAACCATTTTCTGTGCTTCATCGCTCATAATGTTAGCCTGTCTTGCATTTTCGGCGTTACGTTTTGTCATTGAAGATAATTCTTCAAGACTGGCTGAAGTTTCTTCTATGCTTGACGCCTGCTCATTAGCTCCTTCTGCCAACTGCTGACCAGAAGAACTGACCTGACTTGATGCCTGAGATACTTCCTGACTTCCAGAATTTAACTGATTTATAATTTTATTAATTGGTGTAGTAATACCTTTTACAATAAAATAAACAGCAAAAATTGCAATGATAATACAGAAAATCGCACCGTAAATTATCATATTTACGCTTTTTCTTGCATTTTCTTCCATGTCATTTTCTTCTAAAGCATATATTTCATTACATAAATTTGTAGCATTGTTACCTACTTCGACAATTTTATTCAGGGTTTCATCATATTGTTTTTCTTCACTGCTTATTTTTGACAATGACTGGAACAAATTACCATATTCTGTTACAGTATTTTTAAATATACTCAATTTATTGTTTATATCAGTATTTTTATTAAGTGTTCGAGTTTCTTCTACTAAATTCTGCATCTGACGAATATTTTCTGATATGTTATTTATGTAAACCATATCATTATGATAACGGTAATTTGCACCATTAAAACGAGTTTCCATAATTAATGTGTTTAAATTAGCCACATTTTCCAGAATATCCTGCTCAATAAGTAAGGAATTTAGTGAATTCCAAGCTATAAAACTTATAAAAATTAAAAATAAAATAATTAACCCGAAGCCTGCTGCAATTTTTGTTCCTAATTTCATATTTTTCATAAAATTTCTCCTTAAAAATATTATTTATTTTTCACTGATAAAAATTCCATCTACATCCAGCATTATCACAACTTTTTCACCAACTTTACCTACCCCGGTAATAAACTCTTTATTTGCGCTGTTACCAAAATCAGGGCTGTCCTCAAGCTGATTTTTTTCAATATCAATCACTTCAGAAACTTCATCTACAATTATTCCCTGGCGTATTTCCCCAGAATCATTTTTGAGTGAGAGAACTACAATACAGGTTTTTTCAGTATCATCAATCTGTTTTAGACCAAATCTCAACCTCAAATCAATAACTGGTATAACCTTCCCCCTTAGATTAATTACCCCACGGACAAATTCCGGTGCTTTTGGAAAATGGGTTACTTTCATCATTCCAATAATTTCCTGCACCCGTAAAATTGGCAACCCGTAAACTTCATCTTCAAGGAAAAAAGTAAGGTATTTTTCACTGCCTGAAGACGTTTTCTGTTCTTTTGAAGAATTCTCCATAATGCTCCCCCTTAATTTTTTAATGTCTGCAATTTGTAAATTGCAGTCCTGATAATTAATTACTAATAGGGATATTGGTAAAATACTTTACAGGATTGACTTTATTGCAGTTTAAAGTTTAAAATTGAAGATTATAAATGATTTCTAAGAAAAATATAAAAGGTCAAAAAAATATGAAAAATATCAGCGGGGGATATATCAAAAACTTTATTCCAATTTTTTTAAACTCAATAACTGTAAAAAACAATTCAAAAAACACTTATTCAAGAAGTTTGCACCAGTTTATTCATTATATAGATTTAAATGACTCTTCATCCATTAATACTTGTTCTATCAGCAACTATATTAAACACCTGCAAAACAATAATTTATCTGATTTTACAATTTCAAATTATATTACAATTCTAAAAAAATTTTTTAGCTGGTGCTGTAGTGAAAATATTTGTGAAGATTTCAGTAAAAATATTAATTTCAAAACAAAAATCACAGGATTCAGAAAAAAAGCTTTAAAAATATCTGATATATCAAATTTACTTGATAGTATCAAAAGAGATTCCATAGCTGATTACAGAAATTATGCTCTGATAAATCTAATGGTAAGAACTGGTTTAAGAGTTGTAGAAATTTCAAGAGCAAATCATTCAGATATTAAACCAGGTTATGATTCCAAACTGTTATATATCCATGGTAAAGGACGCTCAGGAAAGGATGAGTTTGTTATTCTGACTCCTGATTGTTATGCGCCATTAAATGATTTTTTTGAAAAAATTTCTAATGAAGGTTTTTGCATAAACGAAAACACCCCAATTTTCCCATCATTTGCAAGAAAAAACTATTTTGAAAAAATGTCAACCCGCTCAATATCAAGAATTATTAAAAATGCTTTTAACAACATTGGCTTAAACACAAAAGAATATTCTGCTCACAGCTTAAGACATACTGCTGTTACCTTCTGCCTGTTGGGTGGGGGTTCTGTTCAGGAAGCTCAGATTCTCGCAAGACATTGTAATATCAACACTACTATGATTTATGCTCAGAATATAAATCGGATAAAAGATGCACCAGAAAAATACATTGATAATTTATTAAAAAATATTCAATGACTGCAATTTACAAATTGTAGTCTTAAAATATATTAATATATTTTAAACAAGATGTCAACCTATGGGATAAAAATGCCTTCTTTTATGGCATATTTGATTAAATCAGCTGTATTATGAATATTGAGTTTTCTCATTGAATTTTTTCTGTGAATATTTACTGTATTTAAAGCAATTCCAAGCTCTGACGAAATTTCTCTGTTAGTTTTGCCTTGACATATTAAACCAACAACCTCTCTTTCTCGCTTTGTAAGTTCATGTTCAAATTTTTTTGCTTTATTTTTCACATCAAGATATAAGTTCAATACAAACTTTGCCAGTCTTGGCGAAAAATACACGTTACCATCCATTACTTCTTTTATTGCATCTATGAGCTCTTTTGAAGCTTCTTCTTTTAATATGTAACCTTTGGCTCCTGATTCAAGTGATTTTTCAACCAGTTCTTCCTTATCATGCATTGAAAGAAGAATTATTTTTGCATCTGATTTTTTAGCAATAACTCTTCTTGTGACTTCAATACCTGTCATTTCCGGCATTTCAACATCTAAAATCACAAGGTCTGGTTTAAGTTTAAGAATTCCTGAAAGTGCATCTTTACCATTATCAGCTTCACCACATATCTGGAGATTTTTTGTCTTTTTTTCAATAAGCATTTTAAGCCCATCTCTTATTATATCATGATCGTCTGCTATGAAAACTCTTATTGTCATAAACAAATCCTTTCAGAAAAATCAGTTTAATTTAACAGATTTTATAATATCATCCCAGTCACTTAATACACATTCAGGTATTTTAACTTGTTTATTCTTAATTTTATTATCCATTTCTATTACCATTTTTTCTAATTCTGAATGAGCATTTCTATTGTTTCTTTTCAGATAATTTGAATATCTGTTGGAATTTTTGATTTTAGATGTTTTTTTACTTGAAAGAACATCATCAACCATATTATTTAGTCTGTCAATTTTCCAGTGTTTTATATCGTCAAGAATTAATCCAATTATATACCCATAAAGGTTTTTTACATCTTTAAATTTGACCAGATAAATATTTTCTTCAATTCTATTAAACACCTGCTGAAGCTGAAAAAAAAATTCTGTATATTCTTTCAATCCTAAAAAAGCTGCTCCACCTTTAAGTGTATGAAGTGAAGAACTGCATTTTAATGAGAAAACTTCCAATTCTTCCGTTTTTTTTATCAGACACAAATCTGCTGATAAAATAAGCAGTTTTTCTTTTAATGATATTGTGAATTTTTTTATCAGGTTTTTATTAAACTCATGATTCATCAGAATGTATATTCCTGTTTATTAAGTAACTCAACAAGTCTTGCAGAAATTTTCTGAAGTGGCATTTCCTGAACTATTCCACCCATTTCAAATGCAGCCCTTGGCATTCCATAAACCACACAGCTTTTTTCGTCCTGACCTATTGTATATGAACCACTTTCTTTCATTTTTTTTATTCCTGCCGCTCCATCAGCACCCATTCCAGTAAGTATTACTCCAATGGCATTTTTACCAACTTCCTTTGCCACACTATCAAAAAGCACATCTACCGAAGGTCTCTGATAATGAACCTGAGGTCCTGTTTTTACTTCAACAAAATACTTTGCGCCAATTCGTTTTACAGTAAGATGATAATTACCCGGAGCAAGTAAAGCTCGCCCCATAACAATCTGTTCACCATCTTCAGCTTCTTTAACCTCTATTTTACATAAATCATTCAATCTTTCAGCAAAAGAAGTTGTAAATCCAGCGGGCATATGCTGAGCTATAACTATTCCAGGAAAGTTCTGCGGAAGTGCTTCAAGAACTTCTCTGATAGCTTCTGTTCCGCCAGTAGAAGCACCAATTGCGACAATTTTTGAAGTTGTATCAATCATTATTTTCTGACTTACAGGGGTAATCTTTACATTTTCACTTGTGTTTTTTATTTTTGCTCTTGATGCAAGTCTGATTTTTTCTACAAGTGTTTTTATCAATTCACCTACACTGAAAGAAGACCCAGGTTTTGAAACAACATCGACAGCTCCGACTTCAAGTGCTTTTATTGTCATATCCATACTTGTTCTAGTCAGTGAACTGACAATAATAACAGGCATGGGATAATGTTTCATCAGTTTTGAAAGAAAGGTAAGTCCATCCATTTTTGGCATTTCAATATCTAATGTCAATACATCAGGTTTGAGTTCGACTATCATATCTCTTGCTATAAATGGATTGGGGGCAGCCCCAACTATTTGTATATCAGAGTATTTTCCCAGTTCAGTCGATAAAATTTTTCTTACTACAGCTGAATCATCTACAATTAATACTTTTATCACCACAATCCCCCAAGATTTTGCTAACGCAAAATGTAATGGCACTTACAGTGCCATGTGACGACTTTCAGTCGTGTAAAGACACCTGACGGTGTCAGTAAAGTTGGCTATCGCCAACAGTCTCACTTACTCACTGTTTCTTTTTTATCTCACAAGGGGTCAGGCCGTCCAATTT
>JBAZDD010000144.1:0-5924 GCA_041654635.1 Candidatus Muiribacteriota bacterium | reverse complement strand
TATTCAGAATGCTCAATAACAGAAAACTCTCTTGTAATCTCTTTTCTGAAAAAAAATCTGAGTAAAATATAATTTAAAAGAGTTGCCACCAGTGCAGGTTTCCACATATTCAAAAAATAATCAAGAAAAGTAATTCTGAGAGTGTTTCCAACAATAATATTTGTTGGATTTCCTATATATAAAAGCATGGATGATGTGTTAGCACCGAAAAATTCTGCAAAAAGAAGTGGAAGCACATTTATATGAGCATGTTTTCCAACATAAAAAATTATCGGAGTTAAGGTAAGGATTACAATGTCATTTGAAGTAAAAACAGTAAGAATAATAGAAAAAACATAAAAATAAAGAAAAAGCCTGTTACCATTACCTTTTGCCAGTCTAACAATATGATATGCAATATAATCAAAAAAACCTGTTATATCAGTTGAAACACTCGCATACGCTGTGGTAAAAAAAATTATGATTATTTCATAAGGTTTAAAATCAGAATAACCCATTATACCGTTTCTGACTGTATTAAAATCTATTATTTTAAAAAAATACAGAAAAATCACACTTAAAATAGAAACAGAAGCCATATCCAGATTAAATCTGTGAAATTTAAAAGGTCTTATTGAAAAAAATACTGTAATAAATAATGCTGCAAAAATTATCAGAACCAAGTGCTGTCCTCTTAAATCTAAAATTACCGGTTAATTAAATTTGCAAGTCTGTTCACAATATTAATAAACTCTTTCTGCTCAACAACTTTTTCATTATCGTTAGCAGTTGCTGAAATGGCATAAAAATCCCTGGAGTTTTTTTTCTGAAGTATGTAAGTTAAATTAAAAACACCAGGCTCTGAACCACCTTTAAATCCAATTTTTTCCCAATCCTTCTTTGCCAATGTTCCTGGATTTATATTAATAGAATTATTATTTCTGAGTTCATAAATCACCCGACATAAATCATCAGTTGAAACAAACCATTCAATTAAATCAACATCAATAGGATTTTTCCAGTTTCTGACAGATTCATCATCCATTGAAAACTGCTTTTTTAAAGAATTAAGAATTCTTCTTTGCTGTTTTAAATCGCTTTTTGAATAATCAACTCTGAACTTATGATTTGTTCCAAGCTTTAAATTAAACATCTGTGAAGTTGACATAAAAGGAGCAATAGATTTTGGTGAAAACTTTTCAATATATTCCGGTTTTAAGTAATCAATTAAAATATCTGTTGCAGTATTGTCTGAAAACTGAATCATCAGATTGGCTAACGTTTTTAAAGTAACCGGTGTCATATCAGGCCATTCCTGCAAAATCCCGGAAGGTAGAGTTTTGAGCTCATCTTTAAGAAAAACAACCCTGGACCAGCCTGTTTCTCTTCTTTTAATTTTTTCATCAAGCGCTCTTAATACATAAAGTTTGAAAGCAGAACCAACACCAAGTTTTTTATCGTGATTATGTTTTAAAATATAATCTTTGTTATTCTTGATTATTGTAATCGAAGTGTGTTCAGCAATTTTGGAAAAATCTTTAATTATTTTATCAAAATCATCTTCCGTCAGCTGAGGTCCGCCAAACCATAAACTGTTAACTAAATTATCAGAATTAAAACTTATTCTTGAATCTGCAAAACCTTTTTCAAAAATAACTTTATACATATCATCATTTTTTTCAACACTTTTAAAATTACCAAGAGAATTTTTATATATTTTAACAACTTCGATTATTTTTTCAGGGGGCAGCACTTGTAAAAAATCCGCAGAAAAAATACTTTTCAAATCAGCATTATCAGAAAATATTGTCTTATACACTTCTTCAACTGATAAAGCATTAATACTGAAACAAATACACAAAAACATTGAAAATAGAATTATTTTTTTCATTAACTTAAATCCTCCTGATAAAATTTTAACGCCAGTCAAACTCAGCTTTTTTAAGCCTGTCCATAATTGCTTTGCCAATACCTTTTTCATTTACAGGTTCTGCAATAATTAATTCAACAGAATCATCATCTTCAAAAGAATGCATTGCTTCAAACATATTTACAGCATAATCTTTCAATTCATTTCTATCAGAAACTCTAATAATTTTAAAAAAATCCTTTTCAATTTCACCTGAAAAAGAAATAAGACCAGCTTTTGATTTATCAATATTCAAATTATTTTTATCAGCAATCAGCAACTTTTTACGAGGGCTGTAATGGGATTTCATCATTCCCGGAGCAGACAGTTTTTCAATACTTACATTTTTATCAATAGGGATTACTGTTTCAAGTTCCTCCTGAGTTATAATTCCATTGCGAAGAATTTGAAAACCTGAATCAGTAAGAGTAATAATTGTAGATTCAATCCCAACAGTAGTTTTACCACCATCAAGAATAAAATCAACATCTGGAAGCTGTTTTTTTACATGAGCTGCTGTAGTTGGACTAATACGCCCGAATTTATTGGCACTTGGAGCTGCAAGAGGACAACCAGATTTACGAATTAAATCTAAAGCAAGTTTGTTATCAGGCATTCTGATACCGACAGTTGGCAGTCCTGAGGTTACAATATCAGGAACAACATCACTTTTTGGCAAAACCATAGTCAATGGTCCTGGCCAGAATTTACAAGCTAATTTTAAAACTCTTTCATCCTTTATACAAACCAGTTTTTCAAGTTGAGCTAAATCAGCTATGTGAATAATAAGTGGGTCAAAAGAAGGCCTTTCTTTAAGTTCAAAAATTTTTGCAACCGCAAGAGGATTTAAAGCATCTGCCCCCAGTCCGTAAACTGTTTCAGTCGGGAATGCAACAAGCTTTCCTTCCCTTATTAAATCAGCCGCTTTTTCAATATTATTTGTGTTCATTTTTTTATTTTTTCAGATTTAGCTTCAACCTGTTTTTTAAGCTCCTGTTTATATTCAATAATTTTATCCATGACAGCACTGTCAGAAACAGATACAATCTGAGCTGCAAGTATTCCGGCATTTTTTGCACCATTCAGCGCTACTGTCGCAACAGGAACCCCACCTGGCATCTGTAAAATTGATAAAACAGAATCCCAGCCGTCAATTGAATTACTTGATTTTACAGGAACGCCGATTACAGGTAAAGGCGATATCGCAGCAATCATTCCAGGAAGATGAGCCGCGCCACCAGCACCCGCGATAATAACAGCAATCCCTCTTTTATGAGCATTTAAAGCAAAATCAAATAATTTATCAGGTGTTCTATGAGCAGAAACAATGTCAATTTCGTAACCTATACCGAATAAATCAAGCATATCCCCTGCCTGCTGCATTACAGGTAAATCAGAATCTGAACCCATCACAATACTAATCAATTTTTTTTTCATGATTTCACCTTTATTAATTTTTTTACTTTATCAGCATTTTTCAAAGCATTTTCTATTGAAGAAGATAATATTGTTACATGACCCATTTTGCGATAAGGTTTGGTTATTTTTTTACCATATAAATGAATTTTTACACCCTCAACTGCAAGACTTTCTTTTAATCCTTCATAAACAACAGCACCTTCATAACCAGTTTCACCTAAAATATTTATCATGACTGAAGGAAGTTTCAGCGCTGTGCTTCCTAAAGGTAAATTCAGTATTGCTCGAAGATGCTGTTCAAACTGTGAAGTAACTACACTGTCAATAGTATGATGACCACTGTTATGGGTTCGAGGAGCAACCTCGTTAACAACAATATTATGGTTTGAATCAATAAAAAATTCGCAGGCAAGCAACCCTTCCAAATCAAGCAGTTTTATAAGCTTTGAAGCAATTTCTACAGCTTTATCTGACTGATTTTGAGGAATTGAAGACGGACAAATTATTTTATCAACAATATTTGCATTAGAATCAAAAAGCATTTCAACCACAGGATAGCATTTAATTTCACCATCACCATTTCTTGCAGCAATTACGGCAATTTCTTTTTTAATCTCAACTTTTTCTTCAATTAATGATGGACCTGAAAGCAATTTATCTAAATCATTTTCATCATTTATAACAGCAACGCCACGACCATCATATCCACCTTTTCTAATTTTCTGAACAAAAGGAAATTTTATCTCTTTATTTTTTATTCCCTCTAAAATAGTTTTTTCTGAATCAAAAAGTTTAAATGGCGAAGTCGGAATATTATTTTTTTCAAAAAAACATTTCTGCAAACCCTTATCCTGAATCAATTCTAATATTTCAGGACTTGGAGCAATTCTCAGACCTTCTGATTTAAGTTTTTTAAGAGCTTCAATATTTACATTTTCCATCTCAAAAGTCAGAATATCAACCTGTTTTCCAAAATTATAAACCGAGTCAAAATCAATATTACTGCCTTTGATAAATTTTGATGCAATTTTTCCGGCAGGACAATTTATGTCATTATCCATAACATAAGTTATTATATCCCACTTGCTGGCTTCATGAATCAGCATTTTACCAAGTTGCCCACCAGAAATAATTCCAAGCTTGAAATTTGTAGAAACTAAGCTATCCATATTTTAATATTCCTGTTTTAAAAACTTTTGCTAATTATAAAATAAGTTATGTTATTAATGCAAGTTTTGAAATTATAATAAAACATTTCTCAATGGAAAAATAATTGAAATAAAAAAATTATTGAATCTAATATTTTATTTTAACTAACAGTAACTTTTTTTGTAAAAACAGCTTTTTGAATTGCCAATATAAGAAAACCAGCACCCATTCCAATAATATACCCAACAGCAACAGTAGAATTATAAAAAGGGGCTATTCCACCACCTAAAAATAATAAACCTACCATCGCATAACTCTTGGGATTTTGATAAATAATTAAATTTAAAATCCATGGAATAAGCAAACCCAGACCAAAGCCTAAATTAATTCCTGTTAAAGTCATATTATAATACATTCCCAGTCCAAGTCCTAAAATTAATCCAGCAGTTGTAAATCCAGAAGAACTTATTTGAGGCTTACCATTATTAAGCCATCTTTTTAAATCAATCCCATTCATCATATTTTTACCATCAATAAAAACTTTATCATCATTAATTTCAATATTACCCAGTTTTATTCCATTATCATTTATCTCTACTCCTGGTGCATAAACACCATCTTCACAAATTTTCAACCCATTAATAGTTACTTTATTTCCGTCAGTTTTAAAATCAAACTTTTTTTTCTTTTTAGGCTCTGATTTTTCATTAGAATTATTATTTTGTGAAGTCATCTCATCAACCTGTTCTAAAAGGTCAATTAATTTTGTGGGTATTTTATCAAGAGTCTGCTCATCTAAAGGAACCTTATAAACCACAACAGGCTCTGGAATACCTTTTATTTTTCATACAATAAAAGATTTCAAACAAAAAAATAAAAATTAATATAATTGTTTAAAAGGAATCTCAATACCAACTCGTTGAATATGTTCTTTTAATTTTAGATTAACAATAGTATTGAAATTTAAAACATCAAAAAAATACGGCATTTTACTTTCTTCATTTAATAAAACACTTAATTTACTGGCAGTTTCATCGGTTACCTCTTTGCCAATCAATGCAATATCTACATCACTGCCGGGCTTATAATTATTTTTAGCTCTACTACCAAATATTACACATTTGTTGATTTCAGGAAATGATTTTAAAAAATTTTTGATTTCTTCAATATCTGAATTTGTCAGACCAAAATTTTTATTCATTTTAAATTACTTTCAAAAAATTCTTTCAAATCCGTTAATAGATTAAAATAATTTTCTCGAATATTTTTTTCAATTTGAGAAGCGAATTCTTCCTCATAAGTATGAGTAGAAAGATTTCTATCTTTAAGTGCTTCCAGCCAGATATGACCTTCTTTAATATATTCAGCATTAAAAGCAGTTTTTATTGTATCTCTGGGAGAATTAATATTGTTAAATCCATTTTCCAAAAGGAAATCTTTAAGAGTTTTCCAGCCAAGTTCAAATGTT
>JBAZDD010000143.1:0-5932 GCA_041654635.1 Candidatus Muiribacteriota bacterium | reverse complement strand
TAAAGGTGTTCCAATTTTAGCTGTTTCAGTGATAATTTCTCTGAAAATTCTATCCATATCTTCTGAAAAAACTTTAGATAAAACTATTTTTTCTTCAGAGAGTTTTTTACCTACGATAACAGCATATCCAAAAATATCATCCAGTTCAGTAATAAGATGAGCAAAATCCCTTCTAAGTCCTTTAAAAAAAGTACCTTCATTCAGATTTTTTCTTATTTCCATTTTAAATGTATCAGCAGCATGTTCAGTTTCGTGTAACTCTTTTGACTTCTGAATATAATTATCATCATTTGCAAGATATAAATTTACTGTTTCTTCAAACAACCCCATAGCTTTTTCAAGCAGTGTGAGATGCTCGGAAAAAAGCTCGAATACATCTTTTTCTTTGCTTTTTCCAAATAACATTGTTACCTCCAGAATACACTAAATTTTTGATTTGTTAATATTATCATATTTTTACTGATAAAGAAAGGGTTTGAAAATTCCGATAAAAAAAGTAATGAAAAAAATACTTTTATTATTTTTATTATCAATATGTGGATTTTTACTTAACGGTTGCTCAATGTTCGGGGAAAAAATCCCAACTGCTGATGTAAACATTGGAGACCGCAGAGGCACTCCACCGCTTCATCATGCAATTGAAAAAAACAATATTGAAATTGTTAAAATGCTTATTGAAAAAGGGGCTGATGTTGATGCAGTTGACAGTCGCGAAAAACCTGCAATTGTAGCCGCAGTAGAAAACGGAAATATTGAAATTATAAAAATATTACTTGAAAAAAATGTTAAACTTAACGTCATAGATAAGCAGAAAAATACTCCACTTATCATTGCAGTTCAAAATGAACGTAATGATATTGTCGAACTTCTCCTCCAGAAGGGTGCAGAATCGGAATAGGTACAGTATTTGCATATAGTTTTTCAGGAGGTGATTATTATGTTAAATACTAAAAAAATTTTATTTTTCATAATAATTTTATTTGCTTTATATGGTATTTTTGCTTTAACAAAGGATATATTCAACTCTGAATCTGAGAAAGAACCCTTTTTAATTGCTTCTAATTCTAATTTCAACACTAACACTAACGATATTTTTGAAGAATTTGATTCTTTTTTCAAACAAAGTCACGAAAGAATGAAAAACATGAGAAAAAAATTTTTTGATGATGATTTTTTCAACACCCCTGTAGATGATTTATTCAATGATGATTTTCTTAAATTTAATCATATAATCGAGTCCCCAACCAACTTAAATACACCTGAAGTTGATATTGAAAAAATTGATGATGAGCTCATAATTTCAATTACTCAACCTGATATAAAAAATGAAAATTTCAATTTTAAAATAGAAAAAAATTCAATAACAATTGAATCAAATCAGCAAAATATTAAAGAAGAAAATAATGGTAATTCATATTATTCATCTTCTTCTAAAAGAATTTATAAAAAAACTTATCAGCTGCCTGAACATATAATAACAGAAAAAGTCCAGACTGAAATTTCAGATGACAGAATAATTATAAAAGCCCCAATCGATAAAAATGTAAATTATAAAACGACTCAGAAAAGAACAATAAAGATTTGATGGTTAAAATTATAATTTTGTCAATTTTTGACTCAAACATTATTTTTTGTTAACCTGAAAAATTATATGTTTTTAAAGATTTATCAAAATCATTTGAATGTTCTGCAAACAAACATTGCTCCTGCTTTTTGAAAAATTGATTTTCTAACTTTAATTGAGATGCAACTTCCCAATTATGTAATATATGATTTGTGGAAATATTAAAATCATGCAATAAAATTTTTCCAATTAATTTTGATCTATGACATTTTTCAGGTAAACTTTCAGAACATAATAAAGCAATAATACATTTTTTTTGAACAGCTTTTATTAATCTTGATATTCCTGTTTGAAAATTAATACTTTTTCCGTATTTTATGTAATCGATATGACCATCTTTATCCAAAAACTCAGAAGAATTTGGAATACCACCTAAAATATTACCCATAAAAACATATTTAATTTTTTGATTATTTAATAGAATTTCCAGATTTTCTCTCCTGAAATCAGGATTAAATCGAGAAAACGGTTTAGACCTGACATCAATAACATAATCAACATTAAATTTATTGATAAGGTCAAGAAATTTATCAAATTTCAAATTACCATATCCAATTGTATAAATTAATCCTGATTTTTCCATAGTATAATTATAAATAAAAAAAATATATTAAATCAAGATTTAAATATGAAACTCAGCAATTCTCAATCCAGATTTTAGATTGTAAGTTTTTTAAGGTATTTTTTGGTTTCGAGTAAAATTTTTATGGATTTGGTAAAAAGCTTTAAGATTAAAAACAGTGACGCTGAATTCCTGCGGGAATGACAACGAAAAACAAAACTCAATACAGAAGCCGGGCAGAACATGTTCTGCACCCTACAAAAGATAAGAGCAATGAATAAAATAAGAGCGTAAACTGTAATCCGTGATCTGAAAAATCTTTAACTGTTGGCGACAGTCAACTTTACTGACACCTTCAGGTGTCTTTACATGGCTGAAAGCCATCACATGTTGCAATAGCAACATTACACTTCATGGCAGCGAAGTCATCACCGGGGCGACAGCAAAAAGCATAAAAACATTAAGAAAAAAACTTCATTGAGGATTTATGATATAAAAAAGGGTGTCTGTTTATGACACCCTTTTTTATGGAAAAGAATTAAATTGTTGCTACCATAACTGCTTTAATTGTATGAAGTCTGTTTTCAGCCTGATCAAAAACTCTTGAATATTTACTTTCAAAAGCTTCTGTTGTTACTTCGTTACCATGAACTGCTGGAAGACAGTGCATGAATATTGTTTCTTCCTTTCCTGTTGCCTGTATTAGTTTCATATTTACCTGGAATGGTTTTAATTTTTCGATTCTTTCTTTTATTCCAGGTTTCTTTTCTTCACCCATTGATACCCATACATCTGTATATATAACATCTGCTCCTTTTACAGCTTTTTTTGCATCTTCACTGTATTCAAGTACTGCGCCTGTTTCTTTTGCGATTTTAGCACATTCATCTCTCAGACTTTTTTCTGGCCACAATTCTTTTGGAGCAGCAATTACAAAATGAAGTCCCATTTTAGCTGAACCTATTAGCAGAGAATTACCCATGTTATTTCTTCCGTCACCACAGTAAACCATTTTTATTCCGCGTAATTTTCCAAAATTTTCTTTAATTGTAAGTAAATCTGCCAATATCTGTGTTGGATGATACATGTCTGTCAATCCGTTCCACACTGGGACACCTGCATACTGAGCAAGTTTTTTAACTGTATCCTGGCTGAAACCTCTGAACTGAATTCCATCAAACATTCTTCCAAGAACTCTTGCTGTATCTTCAACTGATTCTTTTGCACCAAGCTGTATATCGTTGATTGATAAATATTCAGCGCTTCCACCTTCATCATTTACAGCACACACAAAAGCACATCTTGTTCTTGTTGAAGCTTTTTCAAATATGAGAGCAATATTTTTGTGTTTAAGATTTTCACCAAAAATACCCATTCTCTTATTTTGTTTTAATGTGTGTGATAAGTCCAGCAAATAGGAAATTTCTTCCGGTGTGTAATCAAGAAGTGTTAAAAGACTTCTTCCTTTAAAATTGAAAGGCATATTATCCTCCTAAAATAAAAATGGGTGTCGGTTTTTATGTTCCGACACCCACGAATATATTTAAGTTTCAAAATTTTGTCAAGATTATCTATTTAAGTTTTGCAAGTCTTTCATGTGGTGATACAATAGACGTTATTCTTATACCAAAGTTTTCATCTATTACAACTACTTCACCTTTTGCTATCAGCTTTCCGTTCACAAGAACATCTATTGATTCACCTGCAAGTCGCTGTAACTCAATAACAGAACCTGTACCTAACTCAAGAATATCTTTTACAAGCATTTTGGTTCTGCCTAATTCAACTGTTATTTCAAGAGGGACATCAAGAAGTAAATCTATATTTGAAGGAAGCTCTACCAGTTCTTCTTCTTCAATATCTGCAAAATCAACTGGAGAAACATCTTCATCATAAGCTTTTCTTGTTCTTTTTAATTTTTTAGCATTCGGACTGACAGGTTTCTTTTTCTTTGCTGGTCTCTTTACAACAACTTCTTCTTCCTCTTCTTCATCTTCATCGTCGTATTCTTCTTCTTCCTCTTCTTCATCAACATCTGCTGAACCCTGTTTTAAAAGAGCATCTATTTCATCCTGAGATAAATCACCGCCGCCAGATTCACTTTCAGTAGCTGTTTCAACAACAGCGGGTTCTTCTTTTGGAGCAGCTTTTTTAACCATAATTTTTGAAAGTATTTTTTTTGCTTCTTCATTTGGAAGAAGGATATTAATTTTGTTAACATTTTCTTCATTAAGACCAATATCAAAAACTATTGAAAGTATTTCATCTCCAAGTCCTTTTGTTGTAATATCAGCCCCTTCTTCAATTTTAGGAGGAACATATCTGGCTGCTATATCGTATTTATTTTTCCATAGCATCACTACTGAACCAAATATTTGATCAAAAAAAGCTTCACATGCTGATATATATTCAGGAGCAAGAGCATCAACTTCGGCTCCACCTAACATCATGGAAGCAATATCTAAAAGAAATTGATTGTTTATCGATACACCTGATTTAAATACAATTCCTTCATTAAATTCCATTTCCATAAATGCATTTCCTGAAAGCTCTGATGAAACTTCAGCAGCAGTGGAAGCTTTTACAGTGGAAAGTTCACATTTTGCATTATCGTTATTTGCAAGTGTAAGTAACACTGAAGCTGAACCATTTGCAAGAAGTGAGAAAAAATCCTTTAATGCCTGAATTTCATCACCAGAAAATGGTCCTTCTCCACCACCGCCACCATTACCATTGGCAGCTGGAGCGTTCTGATTACCATTTGCATTAGAGGCACCTGAAAGCAGAGCATCTATTTCTTCTTGGGTTAATAAGGTGTCGCTCATAGATTCATTGCCTCCTCTTCATCTTTTATAATATCTTTTACTACTATAGCAATTTTTTTACCTTTTTTCCCAGGTCTCCCTGAAAATTTTAATGCACCATTAACCATAACATTTAAATTATCGGATAATTTCGTATTTAACTTTATCACATCGCCCTCACGCAACATTAAAAATTCGTTAATATCAATATCAGACTTTCCGAGCTCAACGACTACCGGTACATCTACTCTTTTTAATTTTGTTTCAAGATTTAATAAATTTTCCGAAGAAATTTCTTTTTTCTTTGGTTTAAACCATGCCTGAGTTGTCAGTTTCTGGATTATAGGCTCAAGCACTATGTATGGGATACAGAGATTCATTATTCCTTCGGCTTCTGCAATTTTAACTTCAAATGTTACTAATAAAACCATTTCATTTGGTGGAACAATCTGTGTAAACTGAGGATTACTTTCAATAAATTCTATTTTAGGTGAAAGCTCAATAACCTGAAGCCATGCTTCTTTAAAATAATCAAGAATTTTAACTATTATTCTTGATACAACTGATTCTTCAATATCTGTTAATATTCGCAGCTGGTCTAATGTTCTTCCCTGACCACCAAATAATTTGTCCAGAATAGAGAATACTATGTTTAGATCTATTTCAATTACAGAGTTACCTTCCAGTGTTCCCATGGATACTATACTTAAAAATGTAGGATTTGAAAGTGTTCTTGTAAATTCTTCATAAGTAAGCTGATCAACTGAAACTACATCAAAATGTACAATAGCTCTGAGAGTGGTTGATAAATATGTAGAAACCAGACGTGAAAATGCTTCATGTATTCGATTAAGCGTCCTCATCTGCTCTTTTGCAAATTTATCTGGACGTTTGAAATCATACATTTTAATCTTTCGATTATCAGGAGCTTTCTGAGTGTTC
>JBAZDD010000142.1:0-5952 GCA_041654635.1 Candidatus Muiribacteriota bacterium | reverse complement strand
AAAAAACCTTCATTGAGAATTACTAAACTAACAAGTGATTTGCAGGGCGGTTAGTGTGAGGAGGTTTCAATTACTTAATTCCAAATAATTTTTTAAATTTGAAAAACAGATTTTTCTTCATAAGATTTGACTCATTATTTTTACCTGATTTTTTGGCTGTAACAACCCTCTTATCAAATAAATCTTTAATATGATTAATCAGTTTTGGTTCATTTTCGCGACACAGCACAGAATTAGAAAAATATGTATCTATATGTGAAAATTCAATCATTAAATCAAGATTCTTATCTTCTACATCTCTGAATAATTCAAGATTTTTCATAAGCTCTCTAATTTCTGCATATCTACTGGATTTTTTCTCTTTTTCCGTTACAACATCTTTATTTATAAGAGTTCTTATCGGGAATGGTATTTCAATATTATATCGTTTAAACTGATACCAACTTCCAGTCTTCTTACCACCGATTTGGTCGGTCTTGAGAGATTAGTAAGTACATTACTTGAAACTTTGTTATTTGGAATATGAACAAAATAATCTTCCCAGCTTCTGATTTTTGTATATCTCCAGTTAGTTTCAGCAACTTTTCCTCTCAACCCATCTATTTCAACCCAGTCACCTATAGTAAAAGGCTTTTCCATTTGAATTATAATACCTGAAATTACATTTGACAGAGTATCCTGCAAAGCAAGACCGATTATTGCAGTCAATATCGCGGAATGTGTTACAATTGAAAGAAGATCAAGCCCGAGACCATATCTCATGTAAATAATTGCACATGCCATAAAAACTGTAACTTTTAAAATATCTCTGATTAATCTGTTGGATTTTTTATCCAGTTTATCGCTCAGAAGATGAGCATCTATTGAAAAATCGACTATTTTAAACCCAATCATAATAAAAAGAACAGATAATATCCCCATAAAAACTGGCATTGGATAATGCAATACCAAAAAGTTATCTTTTGAAAAGAAAACTCCGACAGCAAGAAGTATTAAAAAAAGATATTTAACAAAGTTTTTCTCATATTTTATCCTTATACTCAGTCAATAAGATATAATCCAATTTCATCATAATATTTTCTTGAAATTTTTTCTTCAAATTTCCTCACATAAACTTCAAGCGTAACAGAAACATTTGCCTCAACAAGATGACCACCATAAACACGCATATTTGTATCAGAAACCATTGCATGCATATGAATAAACGGTTTACCTTCTTTTTCAGTAATATTACCTTTAACGCTTAAAACTTCAAGACTTTCTCTGAATTCATGTTCCATATATCTCTTAGTTGTAGTATTAAAATGTCCAATTTTCACATAATCAAAAGCACCTATTCCGTTAAAAATACCCCCATTGATATTATTTTCTTCACAGAATTTTGTGAAAGTTTCGATAACTTTTTCCTGTGGTTCAAAAACCAGAATAAAACCAGAATCAATTTTTTTTACTTTCATAATTCCCCTCCAGAATTTTTGATAAAATTTTAATAAAGTAATCAATATCTTTTTTTGTATTGTAAAAATGTACTGATACTCTCAGAAAATCTGTATCTGGTATGGTTCTCAAAACAAGTCTGTGGTTAAATAGTTTATTATTTACAAACTCAGGATTAAGGTTTTTATTTATTAAATTAAAACTTATCAGCCCTGAATCTGATGGAATTACATTTAAATTCAGTTTATTTAACTTTTCAGTAAGATAAATTCTATTATCTTTAATTCTCTCAATAGCATTTTGAAACCCTATTTTCTTTTTAACAAATTTATATGAACTTACAAATCCAGCTTCGCCAAAAAAATTATTATAATGAGCAGAAAAATCGTTTAAAAATCCGTTTAACTCAGGAATAATACCTGGCTGACAATTCTTAGTAGCAAAATAATGAATTGAAACTGGTGCAAGTTTATTAATAATTCTTTCAGACGGGATTATATAAGCGCTTCCACGAGGTGAACATCCCCATTTATGTGCGGTCCATACATACATATCTGCATGAATTTCATGTTTAAAATCCCAGAAAATGTTACCAAAAGACTGTGCACCATCAACAACAAAATAAACATGTTTTTCAACACATTTTTTATAAATTTTCTCAATATCAAAAACCTGTCCGTTTCTGTAATCAACATGACTTATAAGAGCTGCCCTTATATTACCTGATTCAATTTTATCCATATACTCTTCAACATTTTTCGCCCATACAATTTCAATACCTGTTTTCCTTCTTAAAGCTTCTGCTGCAAGCACACCTGTTTTAAATTCAAAATCCAGAATTAATACTTTATCATCTTTATTAAAGTCATACATGTTAAAAGCATAGTTTAAACCCTCGGAAGCAGATGATACTCTGATAAGATTTTTGTAATCAAGTCCAATTTCTTCAATAATTTCAATCAATTTATTATTATACATATTTATAAAATCAAAATACTCAGGATGTGAAGCGCCATATTTAAACATTTTTTTCAATAATTTTGATAACGTCTGATATGTTATTCTTGGAAGCAGTCCTTCAGAACCTGTATTAAAATAAAAACTTTTAGCCAGAGCAGGAAAATTATCTTTAAAAAACTTTGAATTATATTTTTCTTTCATCATTTAATTATACCTGTTTTAATATATTTGAAGTTGAATACCCTTCAACAAAAGGAATTGTTAAAACCTTTCCCCCATTTTGATTTACAATATCGGCACCTACAATTTTTTCAACTTCATAATCTCCGCCTTTAATAAGAAAATTCGGCTTTATTGCTTTAATCAGTTCATAAGGAGTATCTTCATCAAAAATAAAAACTTTATCAACAAATCTGAGTGCTTCAATTACAGCTTTTCTTGCATTTTCATTATTTACAGGTCTGTTTTCTCCTTTAAGTCTTTTAACTGATAAATCGCTGTTAAGTCCGAGAATTAGTAAATCGCCAAAACTTCGGGCTTTTTCAAGATAAGTAACATGACCTACGTGAATTATGTCAAAACACCCGTTTGTAAAAACTATTTTTTTCCCTGATAATTTTTGCTCTCTGGCAAATTTTTCTGCTTCATTATATTTCATTCAAAAATCCTTTTTTCTACTATTTCAGATATATAATGTATAATCAAAATATGCATTTCCTGAATTTCAGGGGTTATCTCCGATGGTGCAATTAAAGGATATTTACAGTATTCTTTTATTTTACCACCATCTTTACCAAGCAGTCCAACAGTTATTCCACCATTTTTTTCTGCATAATGCATTGCATTTAAAACATTTTCAGAATTCCCGCTTGTGGAAATGCCTATTACAACATCACCTGAATTAAGCAGTCCTTCGAGAGGTTTTCTGAAAATTTCAGCAAAACCAAAATCATTACCTACTGCTGTAATTGTTGAAACATTTGAATTAAGACAGCAGGCTGCAAGTCCTTTTCTGTTAAGAAAAAATCTCCCCTGAAGTTCAGCAGCAAAATGAAGAGCATCAGAAGCAGAACCACCATTTCCAAAAACAATGACTTTTTTACCATTTTGAAGACATTCCACAATTTCTGAAATAACTTTTTCAATTATAACTTCAATATCAACAAGTTTTTCCATACATTTAACAACACTGTCAATTTTTTTTGCAAACAGAGATTTATTGTTCATTTATCAATTCTCCGATATGATTTTTAATATCTTCAACTTTTACAGTTGCTGTTCCAACTTCTCCAACAACTATACCAGCAGCTACATTAGCTATTATCACAGCTTCTCTCAAAGTTGCACCAGAGCATAATGCCATGGTGAAAACTGCTATTGTAGTATCACCTGCACCAGTTACATCATATACTTTTTTTGCCACAGTTGGAACAGTAAAATGACCAGCTCTGTCAAAAGCAGTAATACCTTCTGGCCCTCTTGTTAAAATAAAAGCTTCAGGTTTAAGAGTTTCAAACATCTTCTGACCAGCTTCAAAAAGAGTTTTTTCGTCAAAAATTTCCATTTCTGATAATATTTCTGCTTCCTTAACATTTGGTTTTATATAATCAAAACCTCTAAGCAGTTCAATATTTCTAACTTTAGGATCTATTGCGGAAATTTTTCCATTTTTTCTGAAAAAATCTGTAATTTTTTTGATAAGTTCATTATTTAAAGCACCTTTTGCATAATCCGATACAATAACAGCATCAAATTTTTCACATTTGTTTTTTATACTGTCAAAAATTATTTCACTTAAAGAATTTGAAATAATGTGTTTTTTTTCAGAATCAATTCTTGCAATCTGCTGATTATGAGCAATAATTCGAGTTTTAACAGTTGTTGGTCTTGTATTATCTTCAGTAATGCAACTTACATCAATCCCCATATCCAGGGCTGTCTGTTTGAATAATCTTCCAAATCCGTCATCACCAACAACCCCTGAAAGCATTACTTCACCATCAAGCGATTTAATATTAGCCGCAACGTTTGAAGCACCACCAAGTCTGTACGATTTTTCTTTAACTTCAGCTATTGGAACTGGAGCTTCGGGTGAAATTCTTTTCACATCAGAAAAAATAAACTCATCTATCATTAAATCACCAAAAACAAGGATTCTATGATTTTTAAAATTATCCAGTACTTTGTATATTTTATTTAAATCTATATTTTTCATTTATAACCCCGTCATATCTGTTTGTTTTTTTAAAAATTCAGCTAATTCCAGCAAATCTGAAACAATAATATCTGGATTACATTTATTTTTTTCCTGATTTCCATAACCTGTTAAAACAAGAGCAGTTTTCAAACCCGAATTTTTCCCACAGTTAATATCTGAGCATTTATCTCCCACAAACCATGATTTTTCAACATCAATATTAAAATCTTCTATTGCTCTTAATGCTAATTCTGGTTTTGGTTTTCGACAGGTGCACTCACCTGAAAAATCAGGATGATGAGGACACATATAATATTTTTCTATTTTTACATTAAAATTCTCAAGCTGTCTGTCTAACTCAATATTTACTTCATTAAACTCTTTTTCAGTAAAATAATTCCTTGCAATACCTGACTGATTAGTTATCACAATAAAAATAAAACCAAGTTTTTTTAATTCTTCAAGACCAGCTGCGGTATTATCAAGCAATTCAACATTTTCTGGGCTTTTCAAGTAATTTTTTTCAACAATGATTGTACCATCTCTATCGAGAATTAATACTTTATTTTTCAATTTTCTCTTCCTCATTCTTAAAGAGTTTCTGCATTTTTTCTTCAACCAGATTACATACAATTGAAGCACTCTCTTTTCTATCCTGTTCATTCCATACAACGCTATCCAGATTTATAATATTTCCAATTTTCACCTCTACATCAGCAACAGTTGGAACATAAGCACCTTTTTTCAGAATATTTTCACTTCCTTTAATAACAATTGGTAAAATCGGGGGGTAATTTGCTTCTGCCCACACATAAGCAAACCCTTTTTTGAATGGTTTCAACATACCGTTAACCGAGCGTGTTCCTTCAGGAAAAAGGCACACAGCAGTTTTATCAACAACCAGTTTTTCTGAAGCAAGTGTCAGAGAAGCTCTGTCACCGACCCCACGTTTAACTGGAAAACAATTAAGCCTGTTCATTATCCAGCTTAATACTGGTATTTTAAAAAGTTCACTTTTAGCCATAAAACCAACAGGTCTATTTAAAGCATGTAAAATAATTGGAGGATCCAGATTGCTTATATGATTGGAAATAATAAGTAATGAGCCTTTATCAGGAACATTTTTCAATCCACAGATTTTAAAATTAATATAAAAAACTCTAAATAAGATTTTCAATAGAAATTTTGAAATTCTGTAATCAATATTTTTCATATTAGGATTATAACTTTTTACAAAATTAAACTCAAACTTAAATCTATTTTTAATAAAAAATCATAAGTTTTGATTTAGTCCAAGTTACCAAATACCATTTACTGTTTTCAAGGTTCATTCCCGTTTCTTTCCCGTTTCATTCGCG
>JBAZDD010000141.1:0-5982 GCA_041654635.1 Candidatus Muiribacteriota bacterium | reverse complement strand
AAAATTTGAAAGTAATTTATAACCTTTCTTATTTATATTCAGTGTTGAAGGATCAAGCGAATTAAAAAAAATATCTGATTTAAGATTAAATTTTTCAGGAATCAAATTTTCTGTTTTTAAAGAAAGATTTATTTGTGGATTTTCATAAATATCTTCAAGATAAAGATCTTGGCTTATTAAAAATGAAGAAAGGGGGTCTCTATCGATATTAATCCTTGTTTTTTTTTCATAGAATTCTGGATTTTTTATATAAGATAAAAATCTGTAAACAGCTGTATTTTTAACAATGTTGAGTATTTTTTCCTTTAAAGAAGAATGAAGATGAAATCCAGTCAGATTAGTATAATTATTAATCCCGGCAAGAATAAAGACAGCTTCAGGATTGAATTCTTTAATATTTTTCTCAAGATTTTGAACAATATAATAAGTATTGGCACCAGGAAGACCTTTGTTTATTGACCTGAAATTCTGACCTGGATATTTTGAGTTAAGCATTTGCTCGACATAAGAAGGGAAAGTCTGATTTTCAGCTACCATAACACCATAGGTAAAAGAATCACCCATAAAAAGAAGATTTCTTTGCTCAGATGTTTCAGAATTAATAATGCGAGTTTTAGGAATAAAAAATACAGCAAAATTTAAAAACAATTCAAAAAGAATAATACTTACGATAAAACCAGCCAAAAAAACATAAAATTTTTTCAAAAAATTACCCTTTGAGGTTCACTCCCGTTTCTTACGCGTTTCATTCGCAGCTTCTAAGTTTTTGATTTTTCTTACTCACTTACTCACAGTTTTTTTCTTTACTCACTGCTTCAATATTACCAGAATATATGATATTATTAAACCCATGATTACAATATTATCAATTGGATTAGAAAATATATATTTTGAAAACAGACGAAAATATAATGAAATCGGAAAATTTTCAGATATAAATATAATATGCTCAGCCCCAAAATATGCATATTTTGGCGAATTAATAAAATTTAATCCAGTTGAAAATGAAGAAGAAAATTTTACACTATCACTCTTTGAACCAGAAAATCCAGATAAGAAAAATTTTAAAAAATACTCAACTTTGACAGCCGATTATCTTCTTTCTGTAATTGAAGAACACAAACCAGACATTATCGAAATATATGCCGAGCCATATCAACAGATAGCACACGATATATTGAAAATAATATCAGATATAAAGCCAAAACCAGCAACAGTATTGAAAATTAAAAAAGACCCATCTATTTGGCTATTTGGCAAATTAGCCAAATATAGAAAATTTGTTTATAACAATATAGATTTTGTATTAGTTCCTGACGAACTGACAAAAAAATTTCTGATTAATTCAGGATGTAAAGCACCATATAAAATTCTGCCTGAAATGGTTTTTAAGAAAAATTCACCGACCAAAGATTACAGCGGAAAACTTTTAATAACTTTAGATATTGATAAAAATAATGAAAAATCACTGCTTCCATTTTTAAAAATCACAGATTACATACCACAGCTCAAGTATTTTTTTCTTTCAAACCCGCAAATTGCGTATAAATTTCATAAAAAAAATTTTGAAACAGATGTAATAACAAAAGTATCCAGCGAAGAAAAAACTTCAATAGTACTGTCATCAGATTTATCTGTATTTTACAGAAAATATGATTTTTCTGACACAGAATTTATTTACCCTATAATACAGATGTTTTACAATAAAATCCCAATTATACTTGGTGATGAATTCCCGTATAATAAAATATTCAAAAACCTCTGTTTTTTTTCCGGCGAAATTGATGAATACACTTTGAAAAAAATTATTGTAGATATAAATTTTCGACAGAATTTTATTGAAAAAGCTTATGAATACGCTAATAAAACATACAGTCCTGAAACTGTGACTTATAAACTTTTTGAAATATATAAATTTTTATACAAAATGAGAAAAATTGAACAGGGAAAATCTTCAAATCAATAAATAAATGAAAAAAAACTTAACGTAATTCTTCTTTTTTTAAGATTCTAAAAAATTGTTTTAATTCATTCTTTTTGTATTCTTTTTCAATTTCAAAGAAACCATATTTTTTGTAAAAAGATGATAAATATTTTATATTTTTGCATTCTAACATGATAAACCTACCACTTAAATATTTCTGACCATTTAAAATATATTCTAAACATTTATCCATAATAACTGAACCTGGGATTTCTTTACATTCATCATTTTTAGCTATTTGTCCAATTAAAATGCAAGGCAAGTGTCTAATTTTCTGGTTTCTTTTTTTATGACTGAATCCATCAAGTTTTTTAATTTTTGAATTTGATATATTTGTTAAATCAAATGAATGTATAGCGATTGTGAAATAGCCAGCAATATAAAAATTTTCAGGATTAATTAATAAAAAAGTTCGACTTTTACCAAGTTTTTCAAATGAAATAGAATAATTTAAAAGAAAACTCTCAATATCTTTATCTTTTGAACACTTAAAAGAAGATAAAATGCTTTTTAGTGTATTGTCATCTCGATAATTGATTAATTTTTGTAATGGGAAAATAATTGTTTTAATATTTCTTTCTCTTCCTTAGGAATTGAATTGTTAATTGAATTTTTTATAATATAACCATTTTTTTTTGATTCTTTGATACCTTTATAAAAAGATTTAACTTCTTTTTCTGTTTTTATTTCAAATTTTTTATCAAATGATGAGGTAGCCATTTATTAATCACCTCCATAATATAATTATAACAATTTTTTAAAAACATTGTCAATAAAATAAGGTTTGATTTATTTTGTCAGAAGATTAAGAATTTCAGTTGTGCCTTCGAGTATAAGAGTGTCATTTTCATTACGAGCTGCCATTTGAACTTTTTCAATTACAGGTTTCTGAATCATTTTAGTCATGACTTCATTAAACTCAGCTCTATTATTATCATTAACATAATTATATTTTTTGAATAATTCAGTAACAATCTCAACATCATCCTTATATTTTAAAAAATATCTGTTAACCGCAGTTCTGACCTGCTTATCCTCGTCGAGCAAAGCCATAATAGCGATAGGGAAGTATTCACGATAACCAATATTCAAAACGCCTTCTGCTGCAATTTTTCTTGCCTGAGGATTAGCATAATAACTTATAACAAAATCAAGCCCTTCAATAGTTCGTTCATTGAATTTTTTAGTAATTGCCTTGACGTTTTTAAGAATTTCAAGCTCGTTATCAATATCCCAGTCAGCAAGATAAAGTTTTTCAATAATATCATCAACAGGATGAATTTTAAAATCACCAGGTGGTTTAGGTTCTTCATATTCTTTTTCCAGAAGAGGAACTTCAGTGATATCAGAAGCATTCTGAATATCAAGAATAAAATACAGATTTAACACAGTGTTTAAATCTGCAATAATTTTACCATTGGAAATAATATCCTCACCGATAATATCCCCACGTTTTAATTTAGTTTTCTCAACAGTTGTGTTAGCCATAATAACTATTTCGGAATAATTATCCTTCCAAATTAATAAAGTATATATATTATATCATAAATGCTGTTTAATAAAAATATTCACTGAACTGATGAATTAAATCCGCTCCATTACTGGCTTCAACAACAATTTTAAAAACATGTTCACCCTTACCCAGTTTATCAATAGGAACAAACCCCGGGGTAGAACCACCAAAATTCTTATCTCTGAAAAATGAAGTATAAATACGACCCACAGTAGGCATTTTACCGTTAGAAGGATTGGGAGAATAAGAATGAGAATGTTTTTCAACATCGTTAACAAAAATTTTAAAACCTTTTAAATGACCAGCATCAGGATTAATAATAACATTGCCATCAAAAGTTACCATAGAAGGGTAACTGTAAGAAGTTTTCGGCTTAGGTGACCATTTGCATCCAGATAAAGCAAGACCAACAGCAGTATAAGCGTTTGGGAACCCGTGACCATAAAAAATATCATACCCGGCCATTCCAACATCACTGCAAGATTTATAAAGAATATCTTTAATCTGAGCAAGAGTAAGTTCAGGTTTAGCCTGTAAAAGGAGAGCAATCACTCCAGTTATATGAGGAGCAGCCATGGAAGTTCCATTTGCATAAGCATATTGATTATCATTTATGGAAGATAAAACAGAAACCCCTGGTGCGGTAAAGTCCGGTTTTTGAGTTGAATCAAAATAATAATAAGTTTCATTATTAATTGGGTTAAAGTAAGAACCGGTACAGAAATTACCGGGACCAATACTGGAAAATCCTGCAATGCTGAAACCAGCATCCACAGCACCAACTGCTATTGTATCTTTATGACTTGCAAGAAAACCAACAGTAGCAACACCTTCATAACCTTCGTTACCAGCAGCAAAAACTGGAATTATTCCAAGATTAACCCATTCATCAATATATGGATATAAAAGTAACGCACCTGAAGGGTGGGAATAATCCCATGAATTATTAACAACTCTAGGGAAATCATTAGTAGCAGGATTTCCATCAGGGTCTGCAATAAACTGCATAGCTTTAATACATTCTGTAATAAAAGTTTCATTGGAACCACCAAAAATATTTGCAAAATAAAACTTTGAATCAGGTGCAACACCAATATGTAAGCCAGAGAGATTACCCCCGACAATAGTCCCAGCTACATGTGAACCATGATGTGAGCTATCAGCTGGCGGATTATCAGAACCATTTATATCATACCATTTTATAATTTTATCTTTAAGTTCAGGATGATTTCTATCAAACATAGCATCCATAATACCGACATTTACGTTTTTTCCAGTAATATTAAATTCTTTCCATATTCTTGGGATTTGAAGATTATTTAAACCATGAGTGTATTTTGAAGCAGCTGAACCTGTTCCTGTAAATCCCATAGGCGTGACTAATTTAACACCTTTTGTATCTTTGAAAATATCAAGAACATAAGGCATATTTTTTAAATAATCGTAAACCTCATCGTCAATATTTTCAGCAATAATAGTATTACCAAACCATAAAGAATCCACAACCTCAAGCTGTCTTGTAATATCTGAATAATTCAGAAAATTTGAACTTGAAATTGCATGATTTTCAATACGTCTGATTAACAAATCCTTTCGGTTTGACATATCAGTAGCAAGTGCGCCTTTTCTGAAACCATCGCTGTCTTTCAATCTGATAATATATCTTCCATTCTCAGCAGAAACCACAAAGAAAGTTAAAAATAATACTAAAACAATTATGGTTTTTTTCATTATAACCCCTCCAGATTCAAATTAATAAAAAGTATAAGTGAAAGTTTTTTCAGTGATAGTCCCGTTTGAAGCTTTAACACTGACTTTAAAAACTTTTTCACCAACCCCTAAATCCTCAATAGAAATAGTTCCTTTGGGTGGGGGATATAATAATTTTGATTTTGAAAACTGAATTTTAAAATTCTGAAAACTCTTATTTAAACTCTGATTGAGTTTTTCAACACCATTAACAGTTACAGTAATATTTGACAAAGTGCCTTTATCAGGATTGATAGCAAGACTGCCTGAGAAATAGACAGTATCAGGATAAGTATAAGTAATTCTTGGAGCAGGAGACCATTTAGGATTACTTAAAGCAAGAGTAACAGCTTTATAAGCATCAATAGTTCCCCAACCATAAGTGTAATCGTGTTTTTTAGCATTATGAGTAGCAGGTTTTGAAGTAGATTCCTTTAAAATATTGTAAAGTCTTTTTTTATCAAGGTCAGGATTTGCCTGAAGAATAAGCAAAATAGCCCCGGTAACATGAGGGGAAGCCATAGAAGTACCATTCCAGCTGTCATATTTATTACCGTTTATTGAAGAATAAATCTGATAACCAGGTGCACAGAAATCAGGTTTTTCTGTAAGCCAGTATTGATAAACACCAGGACCGAGAGAAGAAAAATAAGCTATTTTGGAGTTTTCATCCACAGCACCTATAGTAATAACATCTTCAAGAGAGTTTACCTGTGCAATTGTTGCAGCACCTGAT
>JBAZDD010000140.1:0-5999 GCA_041654635.1 Candidatus Muiribacteriota bacterium | reverse complement strand
ATCTGTAACGCAAATAACGTTGCGATTTTTGATGATTGAAGTTATAATTTAATAAAGCAAAGAAGAAGGAGGATTTAAGTATGAAAAAGACAATCAGTTTGTTATTAGTTGCGTTGTTTATTGTCAGTACTTATGGTCAAGTATATTTTCTACCTGAAAATTTAAATGAAGTAATGGCTGGCAATACAAGAAGTTCAGTAAGAAATGTCCCAGAAAGACTTAATATTCTAATGAATGAATTAAGTGATACTGATAGAGAAATCAAAGATAATTTTGATGCAATTGGCACACTTATTCACAAACAGTGGTTTGTTTTAGCAGAATTTGAGAAAGATAAAAATGTTATGTTACAGGTTTTCAGAACAATGCTTGATAATATGTCTAATATGAGTGACAGATTACATTCTATGGAGTTAGAACTTTTTAATCCTGAAGCACTTGGGTTTGATAATATGCATGTTACTTTAACAAGAGTAAATAAATCTGCTGATGATGCTTATAAAGCACTTCAAGTTGGTAGAGAAGGTCTTGCAAAATCAAGAGATTCTTATGCAAAAGCAAAATCAGATTATGCAAGATTAACAGAAATGGTAAATAAAGCAATTGATGCAATAAAAAATGCAGTTCCTTATACACCCGCTCCACCAGTTGTTACACCACAGCCTGAACCACAGCCACAGCCATCAACAGATTATGATTACAGCAAAATGAATGTTAATATTATAAGACAAAAAATTAATATTAACAAAATCGCTCCAAGAGAAGTTGTAAATAGTGCAAGTGTTGAAGGTAAAATGGTTCTTAAAAAAGCAAAGGAAAGAGAACATCAGTTGTCAACAATTGAAAAATGGATGTACAAACAGGCTATCAAAAACCAGGATGGTTTCTCGTATGTATTGATTAAAAATGGTAAGAATAATTATACAGTATTCTGGTGGAATGTTATAGATGAATTAGAAGAAATCTTCTAAACCCTTACCCAGACAATAAAAAACTGGGGTCAGATCGTCCATTGTGTATTTTGGATAATCTGACCCCGTTTTTTTTTATATGACAATTTTTAAGTTTACCAGCTTCCGCTGATGCCGAAAAACAACCGATCTTTCTTATACTTAGGATTTAATTTCATTTTATATAAATCTTCATAATCACTTTCAATTAACCAGCCAATTTCAACAACAGATTTCATGTCTTCTTCATCAAGCTGAGCATAAAAACCAAGACCTACTGAATCCCCATTATAACTTACTGTTAAAGCTCCATTATCTCCGAACGCAAGTTTTGCCCCAGCTATAAAAAAAACTTTATCAGCTTCAAGGTTTGACACATCGTAACCACCCATTTTCGCGGTTCCACCCATCAGACCACTATCTCCACCGAAGTTGAACCCCATTCCAAAAAATGCCATTTCTGCTCCAAAAACTCCATAAATAGAGGAATAATTACCAGAGCTTGTGTCAACTATAACACCACCTGACACCTGAATGTCATCGTTAATTTTCCATCCGCCTTTAGCGGTAACCACCATTCCCTGTTCAATAAGAAGAGAACCACTGTCGTTAGTTTTTTCAAATCCAACTTCAAGATTTTCAGATACCCCGACATTTGCCTTGAAGCTTGTCAGATTATAGTTGCTATTACCACCAAGTCCGTAACTCTGATAATGGAACCCCCCTTCAAATGAACCTGCTGATACAGTCTGGGGGGATGGAACATTTAAAAAACCTGAAGGACCTGGTAAAGATACTCCTGCAAATGCTGTGGTTGCTGTTAATAATATTGACGAAATGTAAATAATACTTTTTTTAAATTTCATAATCTCCTCCATGAAATAATACTTTGCCTTAGTTATCGGTAATTAAAGGCTAAAAAATAAGAAATTTAACTATTTTTATTTGAAAGATAATGATTTTGAAAATACACAATGGACGATCTGACCCCAATAAAAACGTTATGGGGTATGAGTTTACTCGGGGTCGCTGAAATAAAAATCGTCATCATCCGGGGGAAGAAGTTTTATTTTATTAATGTCAGCGGCTGTATCAAGAAGTTCGTGAAAATTTGAAGTTTTTTCGATTATGTGAGGCATTTTAGGTATTTTTTTCATTGCTTCGTATGCTTTATCAATAAACTCAAGTGATTCACTTCTTAATTGGTTTTTTTGTGAAATGTCTGCCATGATAAAGTATAATTCTGCCTGAGTTATTGGAGATAAACTCTGATTGTTAAGCATTGTCTGGGATTGAATAAAAGCTCTTTCATCCTCGCCACTGATATATAAATTTCTAATCGATTCAAGTCGCTGTGTTTCAAAATAAAACTGCTCGCCCGGATTTAATGAAACCTGTGCGTAAGCTGTTTTTACCTGAGACTGTGCTGTAAATCTTTTGTTTGCTATATACATTCTCATGGGATTTCCGAGTTCTTCAACTGAAAGATAATCTTCGAGAGTGGTTGTGGATTTTTGTGTTTCTGATTCAAGCCTCAGTTGAGCTACACTTTTATTCTGGGATTCATCAAAAACAGCATGTTCAATGGAATCTACTTTTCGAGATGAACAGCCAGTAAAAAGAAAATATATTGATGTAAAAATTGTTATAATAATAAATTTTCTTGACATAATTTCCTTTTTATTTTAATATTACCTTATTCAATTTGCCGGAGTGGTGAAATTGGTAGACGCAGTGGATTCAAAATCCACCGGGCTTTGCGCCCATGACGGTTCGATTCCGTCCTCCGGCACCATTTATTCAAAAATATTATATCATTTTAAACTTTACGTGTAAATAAAATAAAAAGGAATCGTTTTTTGCGATTCCTTTTTTATTTTTAAAAATCCACAATGGACGATCTGACCCCAAGTAAATTGGCTTCAGATGTTGGTTTTTCCGCCACCGGTGAATTTAATATAAAGTGCTGCAAGTAAAATATAAGTCATAGGGAATGTTATGAATGCCCCAAGTCCTAATGGAATAAGTGAGATTACAATAATAATACCCATTACTATTAAATTTATTATAATAGGTACGATGTTTGATAAAATAACGCTGAACCCTTTTGAAATGGATTCAATAACACCATAATCGTTGGCATAAACACCAAGGTATGAGAAACTTCCGAGGGGTGCAAGCAAAAAGAACACGATAAAGTTAAAAAGGAAAACAAATAAAGGCACGATACCACTTAAAAAATCAGGTGTACTTACAATTACCATAAAGTTTACAGCAAAATAAAGTATTCCAATAACCATGAATATTGCTATTATGCCAATAAAAGAAAAAATATTTTTAAAAGCATCAAAATAATCGTTGAAAGTTGTTTTCTGATTTTTTTCATAACGCACAAGACACATGTAAGAATACGGAATAATCATCATACCGACAACTATTGATACAAGACTTCCAAGTATTGGAATGATATTGATTATAATCATCAGAAGCATTATTCCAATCCATACAGCAACATTTGCAGCAAAAATATTCCAGCTCAGTTTAATCAAGTCACCAGTCCCAAGCCCGGCATAATGGCTGAAAATATTACTGGAAGCAGCTGAGGTTGCTGCGACTGGTGCTGTTTCCTGTTTTTGTGCCTGTGGATTTGGCTCACCACATTCAGGACAGAATTTATCTGTCTGATTGTATTCAGTATTACATTTTGAACAATTCATCCCCACCTCCATTATTTTTTATTAAGTATAGTTTAATATTATTTAATGAATTTGACAACTTTTTTTTAAAATTTTCAGAAATGTGTTATCATAATTTACATAAAAAAATTAAATTTATAATCCGGGGAGGATGTAAAATGAAAAGAAGTATTTTGTTGCTGCTAATTTTAATCAGTGTGATTTCGATTTATTCTCAGGGGGTTTTGAGAATACTTCATATAAATGATTTTCATGGTCATATTTTTCCTAAAGTTAATGAAGCTGGAATAGAATATGGCGGAATTTCAAGAATTGCTTCAAAAATTAATCATATTAAAAAAATCCATCCAGATGCTCTTGTCATTGATGGTGGTGATTTTATTTCCGGGTTTTTATATGCAAACTTTGATATGGGTTTATCGGTTAGAGATATTTACAAATATATTCCTTTTAATGCAATTGTTCCAGGTAATCACGAATTTGATTATGGTGTAGCATATATGAAAGATATTCTTGAACCATTGAAAGATAAAATTATTCTGGCAAATGTTTATGATAATGGTAAAAGAATGTTTAAACCCTATATTATTGAAAAATCTGCTGGCTACAGAGTGCTTATTTTCGGCGTTACTACACCAGATATAAAAAGATTTGTTCCTGGTCTTGAAAAATCAGGTATAACTGTAACTGAGCCTGTTGAAGAAGCTGGAAGAATACTCAGAGAAAACAGAAATAAAGCAGATGTTTTTATTATGCTCTCGCACTGTGGTTTTGAAGAAGATATGAAAGTTGCTGAAGTGTATGATAATCTTGATATTATTATTGGAGCGCATACTCATACACTTGTTAAAGTTCCTCCTGTAATTAACAATACTATTGTAACTCAAACAGGTGCTTATGGTGAAAGATTGGGTTATTTAAGAGTGGCTTATGAAAATAATAATAGCAGAAACAGAATTAAATACAGCAAAAGTTCAATGATGATACCTTCGCAGATTTGGGGAGAAGTTGAAGAAATAAATTTAATTGCAAATCGTGCACAGACTAAAGTTATCGAAATGTCTGAAGAAATAATCGGGAAAGCTTTAACTACTTTTACTGCTGAAAGAAATGAAGTCAGGGGCGGGGAAAGCCCGCTTGGGAATTTTATAGCAGATGGATTAAAAAAAGTTATGAATACAGATTTTGCAGTTGTTAACGGTGGTGGTATAAGAGCACCTATAAATGCTGGAGTTATTTCAAATGCTGATCTTGAAAAAGTTCTTCCTTTCAAAAATAATGTGGTGGCAATATCAACTTCGGGTGCTGAAATTTTAAAAATGTTTGAAAATTCTCTTGTTGCTTTAAAAACCCCATCAATAGCAGGTGCATTTTTACAGATTTCTGGATTGAAAGTGGTTTATGATATTACAAATAATTCAGTTGAAGTTATGGATTCAGCTGGAAGAAAAATTGAAAAAGAAAAAAGTTATACTCTGGCTCTAGTGGATTATATACTTACAGGTGGTGATGGTTATAATTTTGATAATTATAAAATGCTTAAAGAAAATGAACCAGTAAGGCTTGTGAAAGATTTGGTGGTAGATTATATAAGAGAACTTGGTGAAATTAAACCTTATAAAGATGGAAGAATTACTGTTAAATAATAATCGGAGGAATAATGGCAGAATTTAATTTAAAAAATATTAAAAATATGCAGTTTGAGTTTGAAATGGATGGTATGAAAATTCTCTGTGATCAGCCGGTTGATAATTATGGTGATGGGGAATATCTTTCTCCTGTTCCAATTTTTGTTTCATCTGTTGCCATGTGTGCTGCAACTTATGGCGGTTTTTTTTATAAAAAAAATAATATTCCCATGGATAATTTTAAAATTAATGGAAGTTATGAGGCTGAATATTCAAAAAAAGCAAGAATTAAAAGTATTAATCTGAAAATTTTCAGCCCTGATATACCTGAAAAAGATAGAAAAAAATTTGAAGCTTTTGTTAATCAATGTCTTATAGTTAATACAATAAAAGACAGCCTTGAAATAACCAAAGAATTTTTTTATTGATTACTGGGGACTTTTTCTGACACTGAAGCATCAGCGAGTATTGGGGGGTTAAATGAGTAATTTTAACAAAAGTTTATGTGATCTGCTTAAAGCAAGATTTTCCATAATATATATTCCGACTTTTGAAGAAAATAGACTAATAGACACAATCGATAAAATAGTAAAAAATGAAAATGAAATAAAAACCGTAAGAACAGTATATATCTGGACCGTTACAAATGGTTTTATTCCAGGACCATCCGATGCTTCGGTAAAATCATCCGGGGATACTAAAGATCCTATGAAAGCGCTTAATTT
>JBAZDD010000139.1:0-6005 GCA_041654635.1 Candidatus Muiribacteriota bacterium | reverse complement strand
TCAGTTTGAGGAAGCGCTTAAACTTTACAGGCAATCTCTTATGCTTGCTGTTGGAAATGCTCATATTGAAAAGCTGAAAGTTAAAATCGAAAAAGTTAAAAGCGATTTATATGAGCAGTCTATAGAAAAAATTGATAAAGTTGAATCCCTTGAAAGAAAAAATCTGAAGCTTAATAAACCTGATGAAAAAAGGGATTTTGAAGAAATAAAATTTGATACAGAATTCAAATTTCAGCAGTTTGGTAAAAATATTTATGGACCACAATCGTTCACGGTTTCTGGCGATGAAATCTTTGTTATTGATAATCATAATTTCAGAATTGGAAGATATGACATTGATGGAAAAAACAAAGGTTTTTTCGGGAAATATGGAAAAACGGACGGCGGTCTTTTTAGACCGGTTGATATTGTTTTAGACAATGACGGTAATATTTATGTTGCTGATATGGGCGAAGTCATCAGATATATAAAATTTTCAAATTCAGGAAAAGTAATTCTGGAAGGAAAAACAAATATTCTTAATCAGATTGATTCAATGATTCCATCCTCTCAGGGGTTTATGGTTTCCGGTATTTCTTCCGAAGTCAGAAAAAGTTTTTCAGTATCTCCGGATTTATTAAATGAAAAAAATATTCCTGATATTTATGGTGATGGGAAAAGTTATTATGGTATTGATACCATACTTGGAAGAATACATTTATTTGATAAAGAAGGCAGACTCCAGAAGATATATATTGTTGAATATCCTGAAAGAACAGTTGCCTGGAGTATGATATATGGCGCTGAAGACTATGCTGTTTTTACAGCCAGATATGTTAAATCTCAGGTTGATAATAATTTTGAGTTTAATAATGCTGTATATGTTTTAAAAAATGATGTCATTACCCATTCTTTTTATTTTGACAGTAGTGTTTTTGGTAATATTTACAGAACTAAAAACTATTTTTATGATAATAAATCTTCGTATCTGTATATTCCTTCAATAAAAGAAAATAATTTCAGAATTTTGAAATTTAAAGTTTTTTAAAATATAATAATGCTAATGTTAAGAGTAAGAATTGCAATTATTATAATTCATAACAACAGAATTCTATTAGTTAAGCACAGAAAAAACGGTAAGGAATACTGGCTTCTTCCAGGTGGTGGACTTGAAAATAACGAAACTATAGAAAACTGTGCAGTCAGGGAAATCAGAGAAGAAACAGGATTAAATATTTCTCTGGGAAAACTTGTATTTACAAGTGAATCTATTAATCCTGACGGTTCAAAACATATTGTAAACATGTTTTTTATGGGTTTTTTAAAAGATATTGAATTTAATTTATGTGTACAGGACAGAACCATTGTTGATTTAAAATTCTTTACCAGAGAAGAACTTACAGATATAGTTATGTACCCGAACATAAAAAAAGAATTTCTGGACGCATGGGATAAAAATTTTTCTCATGAGGTCAGACATTTAGGAAACAGGTGGGAGTAAAATGATTATAAAGAAAAAATTTGATTTAATGATTAGAGAGTATGAAGAAAAACTAAAAAGAAATCAGACTGATTACACAGCTTTTTACAATCTCGGAAAACTTTATGAACTTAAAGGTCAGTATGACGAAGCAGTAGCAGCATTCAAAGGAGCACTTAATTTAAAAAGCGATTTTGCTCAGATACATATTTCTCTGGGTGAAGTGCTTGTAAAAAGTGATTCTATTCCACAGGCAGTGAATTCTTTTAAAAAAGCGATTGAAATTGAGCCAAAAAATGTTACAGCTCATATTAAGCTTGGACTTTTATATAAAGATATTTCAAAACTTGATGATGCAATAATATGCTTTAATAATGCAATAAAATATGATAAAAAATGCTCTTATGCCTATTTAAATCTTGCTCAGATATTTATGGATAAAAATCTGAATGATGTTGCTCTCATGAATTTAAAAAAAACATTATCATTAAATCCTAACTATTCATATGCGCATTTTCTTCTCGGGAAACTATTTGAAAACACAGGAGATTACAGTAAAGCCTTACTGGAATACAATAAAGTTATTCTTATAAATCCAGACGATGTTTATGGTCTTTCAAGACTTGGTTATATATATCTTCAACTTGGCGATTTTACAAAAGCCTTGAAATTCTCAAGGGCTGCAATACTTAAAGATCCTTCAAATGCTTATTCTCATTTTAATTATGGTGTAGTTCTTCTTAAAATGAAACAGTTTGATGAAGCAATAACTGAACTTAAAAAAGTTGTAAATATTAACAGTGAAATATCAGATGTAAACTATTTTTTAGCTCATGCCTACAGTGAGATGAACATGTTTGATTCAGCGATAAATCAGCTTGAAAAAAGTAATCAGAAAGACTTTAAAACATATATAATGCTTGGTCAGATTTATAAAAAGAAAAATGATCTTGAAGAAGCTGAAAAAAATTTTCTTAAAGCTTTATCGGTCAATCCGCTTTCTTCCGATGCCTATTACAATTTATCAATGACTTCAAAAGCAAAAGGCAAACTTGACAGAGCACTTGAATATTTGAAAAAAACCATTGACCTTGATAGCGAAAATTACAAAGCCTACAATCTCATGGGAGATATTTATTCTGAGCGAGGCAATTATGATGAAGCTGTCAAATTATGGAAAAAATCTGATGAACTAAAACCTGAAAATGAGATTGAAGATGATGTCAAAATTTTAAATTCAGATGAAAAAGATGGCTCAGATGAGGACATTCAGAGGTTAAGACAGGCACTTATAATTGAGCCGAACTCTTCCAAACTTCATTATGAACTTGCAAGTCTGCTTAAAAATAAAGCTTATTTTGAAGAAGCAATTCATGAGTATAAAAAAGTACTCGAGCTCTCTCCTGAGGATAAACATGCACAGTATTATCTTGATATTATTTTAAAAAGAACAGGATACTATGATGCTGAAATAAAAAAATGGGAAATATCTGTTTCAAAAAAACCAACAGATGTTAAACTTCTTTTTAATTTAGGTGAAGCTTATGAAAAATCAGGAAATATTGAACGTGCAATTCTTGAATGGGAAAAAGCGGTGGCAATAAATAAAGAATTCGGTGAAGCGTATATGAAATTAGGATATGCGTATAAAGCAAAAGGTGACAGCAGGAAAGCTATTGAACTTTTTGAGAAAACCGTGGTGCTTGAACCTGATAATAGAGAAGCGGCTGTAAACCTGGCTAAATTATATAAAAATATTGGTAAGCTTGAAGAAGCTGCAATTCTTCTGAAAAGAATGGTTAAAATGGAGAATAATTTCGATTTTAATTTTCAGCTTGGACTTGTATATAAAATGAACGGCAAGTTTGACCTTTCTCTTGTTTATTTTGAACAGGCTTTTAAACATGAAAAGAAAAATGTTGATTTGTTATACAATATGGCTTATGTTTTTTTCAAGCTTAAAGAAAATGATAAAGCTCTTCTTTTTGCAGAAAAAGTAATAGAGCTTGATAAAGAATTTGCACCAGCATATTATCTTATTGGAAATATTCATAAAATAAAAAACGACAATGAAAAAGCAATTCATTATTTGAAAAAATCAGTTACAAAAAATCCTGAAGATCAGTTTGGACATTACCTTTTAGGGCTTGTTTTAAAATCATCAGGTGAAGCAGAAGAAGCTCAGAAAGAGTTTCAGAAAGCTATACATTTGAATCCAGATGATGTTTATGCTCATGCAAACCTTGGAATGCTTCATTATGACCAGGGAAATCTTGATGAAGCGATAAAAGAATTTCACCGAGCAATGATAATAAATCCGACTGATGAACTTGTGCTTTACAATCTCGGACTGGCATATTATGATAAAAAAATGCTTGAAAATGCAATTTCAGTATGGAAACAGCATATAAAAATCAATCCCCATGACCCATATGTTCATTATAATCTGGGATATGCCTATGAAGAAGTGGGAATGCTTAAAAACGCCATAGAAGAGTGGGAAATTGTTTTAACGCTGGCTGATGAAAATACAAGATTGGGCAAATTTGCCCTTGAAGCAATTAAAAATGCTCATCATACTTTATAGATATTTAAGGAGTAATTAATGAAAAGAAGGAATTATCTTGTAAATAAAACATTTCAATTTAAACTAATTTTTGTGTTAGCATTAATTGTAATTTTTTCCACAAATCTGACCGCTTCTCTTATATATGCTTTTCTTGGTGGACATATTGACTTGACAAGAATTATCGGAATACCGGAAAATAATTTTCTCCTACCCTCAATAATTATTGCTCAGGCAATTTCAATAATTTTTATAATTATACTTGGAATGTTTCTTTCTCATACCATGGCAGGACCAATTTACAGATTTGAAAAAGCCATGAGGGCATTATCATCAAAAGATTTCACCGGGGATTTTAAATTAAGACAGAATGATGAATTTAAAAATCTTGCCCAGCTTATAAATAATATGGTGAAAAAATTAAATACAGAGCTTCTTGATATTGAAAAAAATATTAACGAGCTGAAAAAAATTGCAGAAAATATTGATAATTCAGAAGAAATAGAGTTGAAAAAAACAACGGAAGAAATGAAAAAGACAATTTATGAACTTACAAGAGGAATTAACGAGTTCAAACTGAAACATGACTGATTTTACCCCCAAGGAGTAAAACATTATCTTTATAAAAAACAGCTGACTGACCGCAGGTTACAGCTTTAACTTTATTTTCAAGTATTACTTGGGCAGTTTTGTTTTCCCAGTCAATATTTTTGATTTTAGCTTTTACGGGTTTTGAATAATATCTTATTTTAACATCATAGTATTCATCTTTGCTGTAAATTTTTTTGAAGTAGCTGAAAAAATTTATATTTTCAATTTTAAATTCTGAAAAAAACACATCTTTTTCTTCACTTACATAAACTGTTGCTGAAACAGAATCAATTTCTCTTACATATAATTTATGGGAATAACTTATGTTAAGTCCCCGGCTCTGTCCGATTGTATAATTATAAATCCCATTGTGATTGCCAAGAATTTTATTATCAGGCCAGAACACTATGTTGCCAGGTATTTCTCCGATTCTGTCATGGATGAATTTTTTATAACTGTCAGGTATAAAGCAGATTTCATAACTTTCTTTTTTTTCTCTTAATTTATCAAAACCTTTTAAAACAGCTTTTTCTTTTACCTGAGACTTTTTGAATTTACCAAGTGGAAAAATAATTCGAGATAACCATTCTTCTTTTAAAGAATATAGAAAATAACTCTGATCTTTTGCCTCATCATCGCCTTTAACTAAAACTCTGCTGCCATCTCTCCATTCAATATTACAGTAATGACCTGTAGCTATATTTTTAACTCCTTTTTTATCAGCTTCTTTTAAAAGAAATTTGAATTTAATGTGTCTGTTGCATTCTACACAGGGATTTGGAGTTTTACCTGAAAGATAGGTGTTGATGAAATCTGAAACAACAAATTTATGAAAATCTTCCTGATAATCTGAGTTGTAATGGTTTATTCCAAGTTTTTGACATAATTTTTTTGCATCTTGAATTGCAACATCAGAACAGCATGAATTATCACATTCGTTGTATAGTTTAAGTGTTAAGCCTTCAACATCATAACCCTGTTCCCAGAGAAGAAGTGCGGTAATTGAAGAATCAATTCCGCCACTCATGCCAACAAGAACTTTCTTTTTCATAAAAATATTTTACATACAAATAAAAAAAAACTCAAGCAACCCTCAACCCGATAAACTCTCAACTCAAAACGATATTACGAAAAAGTTTTTTGCTTTTAACAAAAATCCAGATACTCAAAAGGGTAAATCCGCAGACCGTCATAAACTTACTTTTAAAAATTATTTATTCATAAAGATATGAATAAGTCTTAACAACAAAAAAATAAGAAACCACAATAAAGACAATACTTTTTATTTTCGTTAAGCAAAAACATTATGAGGTAATAAAATGCAGGAGAGCATTTTTTACCGAATTTTGAAGTGAAAAATACAGGATGTATTTGTTCACTGTTTTTTGT
>JBAZDD010000138.1:0-6049 GCA_041654635.1 Candidatus Muiribacteriota bacterium | reverse complement strand
ATGGCTTTCAGCCATGTAAAGACACCTGAAGGTGTCAGTAAAGTTGACTATAGTCAACAGTTAAAGATTTTTCGGATCACGGATTACTGATTACAGTTTACGCTCTTATTTTATTAATTGCTCTTATATTTTGTAGGGTGCAGAACATGTTCTGCCCGGCTTCTGCATTAAGTTTTGCTCTTCGCTGTCATTCCTTTGCAGAAAGGAATCCAGCTTCCTTGGTTTTAGTCTTTAATCATTAATTTTTTCACCAAATCCAGACACTCTCCGGGTTTTTCAAAAACATTAAACTGTTTCACTCTTCCAATGAAAATATAAACTATATGTTCCGGGTCCTGGTGTCGGTGCAAAAGCGAGTGGTCAGGCCGCATAAGTAAGCTTAATCTCGGGCGCGGCGCAGACCCCATTTTTGTTTCAGCTTCAATTTAACAATTTGGAAGCCCTCTGCCCACTAGCCACCCGGCAATTAACTTTTTTTTGCTTCGAATGTTTTGTTAACAGTTTAATGTTTTTGATTTTACTTACTTACTTCTTACTGCTCTTAAGATTCATTCCCGTTTAATCCGCGGTTCTCTTGCGACTTTGTACGCGGTTTATTTCAGCTTCTCAAATTCAATCTTTGAAATATTTTTTTCCTGTTTATCAAACTCTATTCCAATAAGCATTATTTCTTTTCCAGTATCAACATATTTTTGATGATATTTTTTTTCTTTTATCTGTTTTAAAGCTCCACCACCATCTGTTTTAAATTCCATTATAAATATAGTTTCTGGCAGAATAATTGTTATATCAATTCTTCCTTTGTTTGACGGATCTTCATTTTTTATATCCAGACCAAGTGCTTTGATATATGAATAAAATACACTTACATAATACCCTTCATATTCGTACATTTTATTATTAGTGAAATTATTATTTGCAATAGAAGCATATAAAGAAATTAAACTAGTTTCAAAACTCTCCATATCTTTTTTCAATAACGCTCTTAGCATATTATTTGAATGTTTTTTACTTTCAACTGATTTAGTTAAAAATTCTGAAATCTCATTCATTAAAGAAATTTCAACTTCGCGATTAGGAATTTTCATATAATATTCTCTAATATTCAGCAAATTCTCTACTCTATCTATTGTTAAATATCCAGTTTGCCACATTAAAGTTTCTAAATTTATATTATCAACATCAAAACTTCCTAACACACTTTCATCAAGTATTATATTTTCTAAATTAGGTATGAAATAGTGATTTTTTTCAATAAGTTTTAATAAAAATGTCGGGGTTGCTGTGGAAAACCAGTAATTACTAAATACATATCCTTTCTGTATAAAAAGAAGAATATCAAATGGATTATAAACACTTTCACCAAGCCATTTATATCCATTATACCACTCACGGATTTTATCTAAATCCTGCCCTTTTAAATGCTCTTTAAAGCTATACTCTAATTCGCTTTGTGTATATCCACATATTGTTGCAAAATTTTGATCTAAAGTTATATCATTTAAATTATTAAGCCCGCTGAAAAGACTTACCTTACTAAATTTGCTTACTCCTGTTAAAAATACAAATTTTAAATATTCATCTGCACCCTTTATCACCGAGTAAAATCCTTTAAGCTCATCTCTTATCTCTTTTGCGATTTCTTCGTTTTCTATATTATCCAGAATAGGTTTATCATATTCATCTACTAATATAACTACTCTTTTATTATATTTTTTATAGGCATTTTCGATTAACTTTTTAAATTTACCGGCTAAAGAATAATCTTCAGGAAAATTTACCCCTAAGTCATTTTGATTTTTATCCAGTATCTCAAAAATATTTTGATTAAAATCCTGAATATTATTAATCTTTCCATCACCAAAACTGATTCTTATTACAGGATGTTTTTCAAAAGAATATTTATCATAAATATATAAGCCCTTAAAAAGCTCTTTATTACCATAGAATATTTCTTTTAAAGTATCTAAAAATAATGATTTACCGAATCTTCTCGGTCTGGAAAGAAAAAAATACTTGCCTGAATCTATTAATTCAAAAGCAGTTTTTGTTTTATCAACATATACATAATTTTCATTTATTATTTCTGCTAATGTTGAAATTCCAATAGGTAATTTTTTCATAGACACATTATAACAGAAGCAAGAAAAAAAGTGAATTAACAAAAACTACTTTTTTATGCATAATACATCGATCTACCCTTTTTTCTTATAAGAATGTGAGAGCTGATTATATCAGCGTTAAGAGGTTGTATATTGCTTTAAAATTATTAAAGTCAGTAAATTCTCCCGGCTTTTTGGATTAGTTTTTGTCTTTTGCTGTCATACTGACTTCACGGCAGTATCCAGCGTCACTGTTACTATTAAGTTTAACTTATTCATTTAATTAAAAATATTTTTTATGCGTAATGCACCGGTCTGACCTTTTTTCTTCTCCTTCATCACTTGAAACTACAAGAATCTATACTATGCAGACCCCAGATGAACAAAGTGCTTTTTTAGATAAACAGGAAGAATTGAGAAGGAAGAAACGGTGATTTAACGTCTATAATAAAAGAAAAATAACAAGTTTTGAATGATAGAAAAAGAAAGTTTTGGAATAACTGAGGGATTCTTTGTCAAAAGCATTCATTAACTTCAACTCTTGGGAAATCTTAAAGTTTTTGACATAATGAAAATTTTTATTTATATTAATTTAATAATGAATTATATTAATAATTTTAAAATTAATTTTTTTTGTGACGAATTCTTTGATGGTAAGACTCCAAAAGGTTATTTCGAAGAAGGAAAATCTAAAATTTATTTAGCTACTTATATCAATAAATATCAATTTTTCATTCAGGATGTTACTTTTGACAATAACGAAAGAATTATACAATTAATTCGTTACAAGAATTGTCCTGATATTTTCAAATATATCGAAAAAAGAGTTCGACTTGTAATTGAAAAAGAAAATTCTGAATTTAATTATTGTGCTTTAAGATTAGCTATTCCTGATAAAAATGGCAGACCAACTCTTAAGACAGTTTCAGAATTTATTTTGAATAAAATAATCTCAGATGATTTTAATATAAAATGCTTTTTTGAAAATAATAATTGTCAGATAGATTTTAAAAACAATTTACTTAAAGTTGACTCTTCTAGGAAGAATAAAAATATTTTCTTAAAATTTAATAAAGAAAATTTATCAGCCCCCATTATTGCTTTTATAATTACAAGAATTATTCCTTTAATAAAATTTGAAGAAAACGATTCTTTCATAAAATCTATAATATAAATTTAGTCCACATATTTTTCTTCAATTAATTTCTTAATACTATTTTTCTGTTTTTCGGATATATAAATCATTATTTTTTTTCTAACAATACCTGCTTCAACTAAGAAACAAAAAAAATTAAACTTTTCATCATTTCCCTGGATACAACAATTTATCTCTTTGATAATAATCTGTTCTTCAATAGAAATGTAATTCGAAATCAGATTGTTATTTTCACTCTTTGGATTAGGATGATTAAAAAACATAAAAAAAGTATTATTTTCTGGCTCATCACCCTTAAAATCTATAATTTTTTCTTTCAGTAAATTAAATTTTTCCTGAGATATTTCACCTATTTCATGTGGTAATTTTAAAAAAAAGACTCTTGACACATAATTCTCACTTCCAATTGCCAATGTTATCCAATAATGATTTTTACCATATAAAAATGCAGGTAGTGCTATATAAATATTTTCAACTTTAATTTCAACTTTAATTTCGTCTCCACTTTTAATAATTTTTTTTGTATCATAAATATTTATTCCACAAAACTCTTGTAATAAATTGAATTTATTACTTGTGGTTTTAAAACTTGAAGTTCTATCCCATTCTTGAATATTTGTTATAGATTCAAAAGAATTAATTTTGATAAATTTATAAAGTTCAGAATCAAAAATTTCTTTCAATTTATTATTTATACTTTTCTTTTTATATTCTCTCCAACTACTATTTACATAAAAATAAACACATATATAAATTACAAAAAAAAAGATCCCCGCCCCTTTTAAAAAAAACAAAAGATAAAAAAATAATATAATCATAACAATAGGTGTCAAGCATCCCATACCAAAATTATCGTTTAATTTACTATTTAAAGAATTAATTTCTTTTAATAGTTCATCAATGTTATTAACATTATCATCATTATATTTTATTTTAAAATTCATATGTTTTATCTTTGTTTAATTTAACTTTGATTTTTCAATATAAGATTGAAAGGTTCTATAAGGGAATCAAAAAAAATTTCAACTAAAGTCTCTAGTTTCACAAGATGTTCTTTGAATTGCTCCTTTTTATTTATAACGTTTTTATTCATTTCAAGATTTAAATATTTATGAAATCTTTTAGCAATATCATCTTCTACTTCCAAAAGATAATAATAAGAACCAATCTCATCAAGACATTTCTCCGAGTAAGTTTTATTATGTGAAATAGTATTTCGTAAAAATCGAAAATTAGAAGTAAACTTATCAAGCTTAGTTAGACTCTTAAAAATTGATTTATTCTGGATATGAGTGTTTTTTATTATGGTATCATTTTTACATTGCCTCTCTGGTAGCCCTAAACGAAATACAATGTTAACAAGACGAAGACAACGATCATAAACTGAAGTAAAACGTAAATAATAATTTTCAACTCCATAAACAACATAGTCATATCTATTCATTTTTTCTGGTAAATTTTTTTTATTGTAACCTGGTAACATATCTATAGAAAAATAAAGCTGATCCAAACAACTAATAATATTACCAATCCCAACCAAAACCTCAATCCCATACCTTTCTTTCGGATTTGCCGGCGGGTCATTTTTGGGTTCATCAGGGTTGCATTTAGCAAAGTATTGTCTTGTAATAGCTGATACTTGATTTAGAAATAAATGGTCTTTTAAATATGTTATTTTCATTTAGCCCTCATATAAAAAAATTTTAAATTGTATCTCTCAATTCCCGATTCCGTTAAATTACCTTAAATAATTACTTTTAATGAACTAATTTGAAATTCTTTAAAATGCAAATCACCACAACTTCCTTTATTTTATATTAATGCTTCCTTTTAAAGTTTTATTAATCATTTTATTAATATAATTATCCCTATCATCATTCATAAATAAAACATGATTTTTTTCCATTTCTTCTTGTGGAATTCCCCATTGAAGTTGTGGATGCTTTGTCCAAGATAATATAAAGCTATTTAAAATAATATTTTCTTTTGCAATTCGTTTTTCAATGTCTTTTATCTTCTTATAAAATTGTACTTTTTCACTTGCTGGTCCTTCGTGTAAAAGTCCGTGTGGTTCAATGAAATTTACATATTGCTTTCCATCAACAATTGCCCATAATATGAAATCTGGATGAAAATTTCCAGCTTCAAAAAAACCAACACCTTTTCCTCTACTAAGGTTTCTAAGTAAATATAATTCAATGCCATTTTCTTTTAAATAAACTTTTTTATCTTCACTCCATTTTTTAAGATCAGAAACAAATTGAAATTCACTTTCATTTAAGTTAACAGGTAAAATTGTAATTTTTCCAGCTTTTCTTAAATGCAACAGTGGTTGAAAAAGATGCATTCCAAATCTACAGGCTTTTATATAACTTGTATCAATAATGATATCTTTTTTTTCTTCAAGTTCTTTTTGTAATGTTTTAATCGATTGAATAACCTGTTCTTCATTTCCATCAATAATTAAACTATAAAACTCTTCATTAGGAATATTATCATCTTCTTTTGTAAGTTCTCTTATTTCTAACCTGGGTTCAATAAAAGAATTCTTGCAATATTTATAATATTTCTCACAGTAACGCTTTAACAACTCTGATGCTACTTGTTGTAATAAAAAAACATCATCAAAACTTTTTAATTCCATTCGAGCTGCTGGTAGATATAATATATACCATAAATTATCTCTTAATACCTTAAGGATTCCTTCCTTACTAATATTCAAATTATACCAAGTTCTTTCTCTTTTGAATTGTTCAAGTTCAAAGTAGAGTTCATCAATGTTTAAAAATGA
>JBAZDD010000137.1:0-6092 GCA_041654635.1 Candidatus Muiribacteriota bacterium | reverse complement strand
TCATTCATCTTTTACAGGTTTCCTTTATTTTTAATCCATTAATAAATGCTATTGATAACTGCTCCAGTCTTGAAATAATTTTTCTTACTTTTCTTGAAAAATACGCATGAGATAAAAGAGCCGGTATAGCCACAACCAATCCATATTTCGTTGTAATCAATGCTTCTGAAATTCCGCCTGAAAGCAAATTTGCCTGCCCGCTCCCAAAAACTGTAACCAGATTAAAAGTATGAATCATTCCTGTAACCGTACCTAACAATCCGAGAAGTGGTGAAGCTGCTGCGGTCACTGCAAGCATTGTCAGGTTTTTCTGAAGAAATGGTATTTGAAAAAGTATTCTTTCGTGCATTATTTCTTCAATATCCTCTTTGGATGCATTCATATGATGTATGCCTTCATAAATTACAGGTGCAAGAGGTTTACCCATTGATTCTGCAATTTTAAAAGCCTGTTCTGTTTTACATTCAGAAATATTCTGTAAAACTTCTTCAATTTTATCTTCCACATCAAGATTTATATTCCAGAGACTTATAATTTTGTAAATAATAGTAATAATACATAAAAATCCAAGTGCGATTATAGGATAAAGAATATATCCACCTTTTTTTAATTCATGCGAAAAACCCTTTTCAAGCTTAGATAATCGATAAGCTTCGCCATTTGTTACATCAACCGGCAACATTACCAGATTATCAGGCTGAAGTTTTTCTTTATTAATTCCTGTTTCTTTTATACTGACAGGTAAAAGTCTATTAATATCAGAAATACTGTTCCACAAAATATTATTTTCATCAGCAAAAAAATTCAAAGGACCATAATTTATAAAAACACCTTCAATTACATCACCCTGCTGATTAATACTTTTTCCTTCAAACTCTCTTCCTCCGATTTTTTCTTTATTATGATTAAAAACTTCTGTAAGCAATTGACTTACTACCTGTTGTGATTTACTTCTATCTGAATTAATAAAATTCTCAAATATATTCTGCATATTTTTTTCTTTTTCTAATGTTTCAGCAAAAGTTCTGACTTTGGGAATTGAATAATAAAATTCACTCACTAGTGAATTAATATAATCCTTTTCTTTTGTTACCATTTCCAGTTGTTTTTCAACATCACTGAAACTGCTGTCAGATGACATTAATATATTCTTTTGATATCTGAAAGTTTCTCTTTTCTCTCTTAAATTACTGTTAATATTCATAATTTCTTTTGCAAGAGGAAGTTTTTCTTTATCAATATTCTGTCTTATTTCGATTAATTTTTTTCTTTCATCATTGAGAATTTTTTCAGCTTTTTTTATGTCTTCAGTCAGGTTTCCAAATACTGCAACAAAATTCAATAATAATACAATAATTATTTTCAAGCACATTCTACTACCTCACTTTAAAAAACGGAAGTTTAAGCCATTCAGCCGCACGTTCTTTATTAATAATTTCTATAGCAGATTTTACTGCATTTTTAATATTGTCATTTCTTTCAAAATTCCATTGATTATCTTTGTATAAAAGAATTCCTGCACTATCATTATTTGCTGAAACGGCATAACCAATTGCAAGACCAACGTAAAGCACTTTATATTCCCTTTTATTTTCATCACCTAAAACTTCCATTCCGGTATGAAAAGTGTTATTGAGTTTTTCTATATGAGAATAAAAAGAAAGAATGGTCTGAAGTCGTTGAGAATTGCTTAAATTAGAAGAGTTTTCGATTTTATGAACATATACACGCATATCTTGTTTTAAACTTTCTGGAAGCATACTGATTAAATTTTTTACTTCTTCTTCAGATTTTGACAATGAATTATTCAAGCTTTGTATGAATTTTTCATTATTTTCCTTTTTGTGAACCATTTCAGCATATTTTGAAGAAGCTGAGACATTCTGAATTTCCATATTATTTATTTCTTTATCAAGAAATTCAGTTTCTTTAATCAATAACTTTTTTTCTTCTTGAAGCAACTGTCTTTCTAAATTCCACTTCTGAGTTTCTCTGCTGATTTCTTCCCTTATTCTTGCTGTCTGGCTTATAATATTTTCAAGTTTTTCAAATTCACCCGGAACCATTGAATAAGAAAGAAGGGACAGCATTAAAACTGCCCCTGTTACTATTAAATTTTTAGTTAATACTCTTAAAATCATAGTAAATAACCTCTCGTTTTTAGGCTTAGCTAAATTTTTTCTATGTTAATAACTTATTATGCTAATGTCAACACTTTATTCTTAACCGAACACCCTGTTATTTTGTTTGTTAAACCTAATCTTCAAATCTATTTGGGGTCAGATCGTCCATTGTGTATAGCTTTCTTTCTTTTAATCCATTATTAACAGACGTTTTTTATATTTTTTGTTAAATTTTAAATTGAATTTTTTAGAAATTTTTTTATAGTTTTCAAGAATGATAGATTTTATTCTTTTACGATTATTTCGTTGATTTTGACTTTTAGGTGGGGTTAAAATTTAGTTAAATATTTTCTTGTGAAATTTGCATATTTTGAAATCACTGAATATATCAGAAGGATTGGATTTTTTTATAGATAATGGACGATCTGACCCCAAATTTTTCGTTTTATAGTAAGAGTTTCAAGAGATTTTGGTGAAGTTTTTTATTTGATACTATTATGCTGTCACCATACAAATCAAAATCACTTCCATCAATTTTCGTGATAATCGCACCAGCTTCTTGTGCAATCAGTATCCCAGCTGCCATATCCCATGGATTTAGTTTTAATTCCCAGAAAAAATCATAATTCCCACATGCAGTATAACAAATGTCAATTGCTGCTGATCCACACCTTCTTAACCCTTGAACTTTTTTCAAAACCGTTCCAAAATTATTAATATTATTAATTTCCGATATATGTTTGTCATAAGGGAACCCTGTTGCCCCTATAGCTTTTGTCATATCAGTAGTTTCGGAAACGGATATTCTTTTTCCGTTTAAAAAACTTCCCTTACCTTTCTGGGCGGTAAACATTTGATTTAAAACCGGCAGGTAAACAATTCCAATTTCTGGCTTATTTTCTTTGTAAAGTGCAAATGATATGCAGAAAAAAGGGATTTTTCTTGAAAAATTAACTGTTCCATCGATTGGGTCAAGATAAACAGTATATTTTATTCCTTCGCTTCTCTTACTATCCTCTTCTGAGTATATTCCATAATCGGGATAATTTTCTGTAATATAATTAATAATAAATTTTTCAATTTTTGTATCATATTCTGTTACCGGATTTCTTTCTGCTTTATAATAAGTTTTAAAATCTCCATTGTATCCTTCTAAACCTATTTTCCCAGCTTCCTTAATTAATTTTTCAAATTTATTAATCATTTCAACTCCCCTAATAATCATTATATATATTTTTTTAATTTATTTTTATGGATAATGGACGATCTGACCCCAATTTTTCTTTATTGGGGTCAAGTCTCGACATTCGACATTACAATAAAATCTTCTCATTATTTTTTATTATTTTAAAGCTCATTGGTGCTAATATCAAACCAGGTCTTATATTAACAGAATTCTCTCCTCTATTAAAATATACTATTATTGAATCATTTCCATAAGTTCTTTCAATTCCAAAAAAATCATTATTTTTTAAATCAATTATTTTGAAACTCCCATGTGTTAAACACTTTTCTTTATGCCTTAACATTATCATTTCAGAATAAAATTTTTTTAATTCTTTGTCAGGTTTATTTCTTTCAGGAATTTTGAAACTGCTGAATGGATGTGTTTTTTCATCTTCATATTTAAATTCTTCCCATAACATGGGTTTTCTGCAATCAGGATCATTAGCCCCTTCCATACCAACTTCATCACCATAATAAACCATAGGACAGCCCGGGAAAATAAATTGAAAAACTATCATCATTCTTCTTGTTAAATCAGAGTAATTATCTCCCCGACCAATATTATATTGTGGATTACTGGCCAAACATGTTTTCTGATAATGTGAACTGTGTCTAAAATTAATTCCAGGATTGTTTATGATATTTATTAATCTGGCTGTATCATGAGATGAATACAAATTCTGCATTAAAAGAATATTGTTGTAATCATATGAATTGACAAGATATTCAACATTTTTTTTAAATAATGAAAAATCAATTCTATCAACAAAATATTCAACTGAATTATATGCAAAAGGATAATTCATTAGTGCATTGAATTCTTTTTTGGAAACATAATCTGGCTCAATCTGCCATATTTCGCCCACCAGATAGGCATCGGATTTTATTTCCCGAACCATAGTATTAAATTTTTTCCAGAAATTATGAGAAATACAATCAGCAGCATCAAGCCTTATTCCATCAACATTAAAATAATTAAACCATTTCTTGAGCACATTTTTTATATATTCCATATACTCATTATCCATCAATCCATCAGAAGTTTTTCTGAACTCAGGCAGACTATTATGCCCATACCACCCCGAATATTCAAATCCATCCGCGTTTTCAACATTCCATTTTGTAATGTTATACCAGTTTTTATATTTTGATTTTTCTTTTTTATCCAGAATATCAGCAAAAGCAAAAAATTCTCTTCCTGAATGATTAAAAACTCCATCAGCAATAACTTTTATGTTTCTGTCATGACATCTTTTTACAAATTCAGCGAATTTCTCATCAGCATTTGTTATAACCCAGCTGGCAGGATTTTCATTTTCATTAGCTCTTTTCATTTTCAATAAATCATACCCTGGTAAAGGTCCGAAAAACTCTTCAACATGATGAAAACATCGAGAATCATATTTATGACATGAAGGGGAAGGAAAAAAAGGTGTAAGGTATATTCCGTTAAAACCGATTTCTTTTATATAATCCAATTTTTCTATTATACCCTGTATTGTGCCACCAGCCTTTCTGTAGTTAACTGCCTTGTAAAGTGAATGATATTTTCTTGACTCATGTTTTGTCATGGCATACCAGTCTTTTTTGAAATCAAATTTTTCTTGGATTTTCGAATGATTAAATCCTGCAAACCTTTCAGGGAATATCTGATACCATATTATGTCTTTTGCCCACTCAGGATTATTATTTTTCATCAAAACCTCTTTTTTCTGGTTTGTTATTAAATTCAATATATATTATTTGCAGAAATTTTGCAAAACCCTTACCCACAATGGATAATTTAAACATTTGCACAATCTAATGTCGAATGTCGAGACTTGACCCCAATATTTTCTAAATTTTTCCTCTTGATTTTATTTTATATAGTTATATAATCGTTTTTAAGAAGTTTGCTGAATATTTCATACGGAGGTTTTTTTATGTCAAAGCATATTGATATTAAACCAGTTATGTGGTTGAAAAACAAAAATGATTTAAACACACGAGAAAAAAATTCTAAAGTAAATATTTTAACGGAAGATTTTGATTATATAAGAAGATTTCACCGACAGATTCCGAATTACAAAAATACACCATTGAAAAGTCTGTCTCGACTTGCAGACCATTTAGGACTGGGTGGATTATATGTTAAAGATGAAGGTCATCGTTTCAGACTTGGTTCTTTTAAAGCTCTTGGAGGAACTTTTGCAATTTTTCGTTATATCATGGAAAAAATCGGAGCTGATTGTAGTTTTGAATACTGTGATTTAATGAGAGACGATGTTAAAAAAATCATTAATAAAATTACTTTTGCAACCGCAACCGACGGAAATCACGGTCAAGGTGTTGCATGGGCTGCAAGAAAATTAGGATGTAATTCTGTTGTTTATGTCCATAAGCTTACTTCTCAACCGAGAATTGATACAATCCGTGAAAATGGTGCTACTGTAGTTGTTGTTGATGGTAACTATGACGATGCTGTAAGGCAGTGTAATGCTGATGCGAAAAAAAATGGCTGGGAAATTATTTCAGATACCGCATGGGAAGGCTATGATAAAGTGCCTTCATGGGTAATTCAAGGTTACAGCACTCTTTTTATGGAAATTCAGGAACAGTTAAATGCTCAGGGAGTTTATATGCCGACTCATGTCTTTTTACAGGCTGGTGTAGGTTCCCTTGCTGTTGCAGGTTGTGAGTTTTATTTCAAATTATTTGGCAAACACCGTCCAAAACTGATAGTTGTTGAACCTGATAGAGCTC
>JBAZDD010000136.1:0-6100 GCA_041654635.1 Candidatus Muiribacteriota bacterium | reverse complement strand
GTTCAGGTAATTCCTCATATCACTGATAAAATTAAAAACAAAATTAAAGCAGCCTCAGCTGAACAGCAGGCAGATGTAACACTTATTGAAATTGGTGGAACAGTCGGTGACATTGAAAGTCTTCCGTTTCTTGAAGCAATAAGACAGTTCAAGCTTGATATGGGAAGTGAAAATGTAATGTATATACATGTAACTCTTGTTCCATATATCAAAGCTGCAAAAGAAATGAAAACAAAACCAACTCAGCATTCTGTAAAAGAACTCAGAAGTATAGGTATTCAGCCAGATATTATTGTTACAAGATGTGAAAAAGAACTTTCGCCAGAGCTTAAAAAGAAAATAGCTCTTTTCTGTAATGTCAATCTTGAAGCTGTTATTGAAGCAAAAGACTGTGCCCACATATATGAATTACCACTAATTCTTGAAAAAAAAGGTTTTGCAGAACTCGTAATAGACAAACTTGGACTTTCAACCCAGCCAGCTGATTTAAGCGAATGGGAAGACATGGTTACAAAAATTAAAGGAAAAAAAGATAAAAAAATAAAAATTGGATTCATTGGCAAATATGTTGAGCTTTCTGATGCATATATTTCAGTTTATGAATCCCTTTATCATGCGGGTATTCACAATAACTGTGATGTTGAAATTGAAGTTTTATCCTCAGAAGATGAAAAAGATATGTCAGATATGCTTAAAAAAATAGATGGACTGCTTATTCCAGGGGGATTTGGAACAAGAGGAATTGAAGGTAAGATTAAAGCAATAAAATATGCAAGAGAGCATAATATTCCGTTTCTTGGATTATGTCTTGGAATGCAGTGTGCAGTTATTGAATTTGCTCGAAATGTAGCCGGACTTGAAGATGCTCATTCTTTTGAATTTGCTAAAGACTCATCCAACCTTGTAATTGACATATTGCCAGAACAGAAAGAAATAGAAGATTTTGGGGGCACAATGAGACTTGGTAGTTATGCCTGCAAAATTGAAAACAGTACGCTGGCTCATTCTTTGTATGAAAAAGAACTTATTTTTGAAAGACATAGACACAGGTATGAGTTTAACAATGAATACAGAAATATTCTTACAGAAAAAGGTCTTGTAATCAGCGGAACTTCACCTGATGGCAGACTTGTTGAAATTGTTGAGCTTCCAAAACATCCATTTTTTATTTCTGTGCAGTTTCATCCTGAATTTTTATCAAGACCTAACAGACCACACCCATTATTTTCAGGTTTTGTGAAAGCCTGCACAAATAAGAAAACGAAATAATGAAATTTGATCTTAAAGAAATATTATTTATATCAGACGATCTTACAGGAGCTGGCGACTGTGGGGTTGAGTTACGTAAATATAATGATGAAGTATTTATTTATACTACAAGTAAGCCTGAAATTTCTAAAAAACTTATTATTTATGATATGGAAACCAGGCACAAAAATGAAAAAGAGCTTGATTTGACTTTGAGAAATTATGCTTCTTTGTTTAAAGAAAATACTTTGATTTTTAAAAAAATTGACTCCACACTCAGAGGAAACATAAAAAAAGAGTTTGAGTGGCTTAGAAATGAATTTCCTGAAACAACATTTTATTTTATCCCTGCATTTCCAGAAATGAATAGAATTACCCGCGGTGGAAGACATTATGTTGATAATATTTTAATTGAAGAATCTGAATATGTAAAAACCCCTGTAAATCCACCTATCGGCTCAAATCTTAAAAATTATTCGCCTGATAATGATACTGTTATTCATGTTGACTCTGAACTGCTTCCATGTTTAAAAAGTGATGATTGCGAAGGTAAATTTATTACTTTTGATTGTGAAAATCAAACACAGCTTGATTTAATTTCAAAATATATTGTAAAGTCAATAAAAAAACATAAACGATGTGTAATTGCATCAGCTGCTGGATTATTAAATCCTCTTCAGAAAAATCTTAAAATGAAATCACTTTTAAACAGTCAGTGTCTTATACCTTTACAGACACTGTTTTTCTGTGGAAGTATGAACTCACTTAATCGCGAACTTGTAAGAAATCTTAATTTTGAGATTTTCAATATTGATGAAGGTCTGCTTCTTGAGCATGAAGCTTATCTTGATAATATGAAGATAAATATTAATAAAAGCCTTATTTTTGGTAAAAATGTCGCAGTTTTTCTAAGGGGTGAAAAAATTTTTTCATCAAAATCAGAATTGATTGACCTTAAAATGGCCACTCTTTTTAAAAAAGTGCAAAAACTTGCACCAAGAGTGGTTATTACTGGTGGAACTACTGCTTATAACTGTCTTAAAAATATCAACAAATTTTTTTATAAAGTTGAAAACATTGTGTCCACCGGGATACCGAGTTTGTCATCAGATGGTAGTTTTATTATAATAAAGCCTGGTGGATTTGGAGAAAATGATTTTTTCCTGAAGATTACCGAGAAAACGGAGGAAAAATAATGAAAAAAATGTTTTTTGTGATTTTAATGCTCAGTCTTTTAAATATTACATATTCACAGGAAAGATTTGAAGCAGGTACATTTGAAGTAAGCGATATTAAAACTTTTATTGATGAAAAAGATTTTATTGAAAGACACCGAGACCTCCTTGCACTTGACAAAAAAGACGAAAATTTGATTCCAGGTAATCGAAATATTGTATTAGATGAAAAAACAGATATGTTCAGATATTCACTTTTATCAGATGAACTTGCAAAATTCACCTATGTTTCTATTTTCATGGGAGAAAATTCTTATAATTTGTATGATGCAAATTATTATGAAAAATCACTAAATTATCTATGGAGTGGGAATATCAGGAGAGAAACTTATGATGTTATTGAAATAAACGGTAAATCTTCTGAATTTACATTTGGACTTGATTATGATGATACATGGGGACCACTTACTTTTTCTACTGAAAACTTTTTTACGAGAAATAAAATAGACCATCCTGGTCCTGTAACAGCAAGGGCAAATTCGTATTATAGAAATGAAAAACATCTTAATCTATCAGGTAATGGTTATTATACTAAAATAAAAGACTGGAATTTTAATGGAAGAATTTCAAGAAGAGACAAGACTTTAAGTTCATCTTTTGCTGGTGGATTAAATGACAGAATTAAAAATACTGTTTTTGATGGAAAAGCAATCAGGCAGTTTGATTTATCTCACAAATCATTTATGGATATCACACTTAATCTTAAGTTTGATTCACTTAAAACAACAACTATCAATACTGATAATGATAGATTTGATATGATTTTTGACTTTCATATTGTTGAAACCAGATATGCTGTAAAAACAACACTTGGTTTTTACACAGCTGATTATGAAAATCAGACAGCTTTTATAATTGATTATAGCATGTTTAAATCAGATGATGAAACTGTAAAATTTGCTCTTGGAAAAAGATATTCCCCTAATAATTTTGAAAAAATTTATTTTGATAAAGATATTGTAATTCCTGCTCCAGGCAAACTCAGAGGTGAAAGTGCTGATTTTGTTGAAGCGGGCTATGATTTCATCTATAAAGGAGCTGATTTATCCATTAAAATAGGTAACGAGTCTATTTCTGATAAATATTACTTTTTTGATTTAAATCCAGGTGACCGAGCTTATTCTTTTGCTGCCTATAATTCAATTGACAGATTTTATTTTAACTTGAATGCTTCACAGAAATTAAGCGATGAATTAGCTCTGAAAGCTGAATATAACTTCTCGGATTACAGTAGAACAATGCCTTATGTTGTGGAAAATACCTGGAAGGTTGGACTTGATTATTCATATTCTGAACATACAAAAATGGAACTTGAAGGTGTGTTTACCGGTAAATATAAGAATGATATAGTCGCAGCAGTTGAAAACGATAACAGTATTTTAGTAAACTTTTTAGTGAATCATGCGTTATCTGACAAACTTGGATTCAGGCTTGCCGTAAATAATATGTTTGATAAAAACTTTACAGAAAAACCTGGATACTCGGAAGATAAATACAGACGACGCATTAAAATAGGAATGATTTATAATTTTTGACAAATCACAGGAGGTAGTTAATGGATTTTTTATTCAAGGGCGGATTTATGATGATACCGCTTCTAATCTGTTCCATACTTGCCGTAGCAATTTTTATTGAAAGACTTGTTTATCTGAACAAAATCAGATTAGACAGTGAATCTTTAATGGCAAGAATCAGAGAGGTTATGGAAGCAGGAAAAGTTGAACTTGCAATTCATACATGCAGAAGAGCTGATACTCCACTATCAAGAATTCTTCTTTCAGGTATTCAGAACTTTAATAAATCAAAAGACACAATTAAAGGTGCTATAGAACAGTCCTCACTTGAAGAGCTGCCTATGCTTGAAAAATATGTTCCTGCTCTTGGAACTATTGCTCAGATAGCGCCACTTATTGGATTTCTTGGGACAGTTACAGGTATGATTAAAACTTTTAATGTTGTGGCAATGCAGGGGCTTGGAAATGACCCTACTGCTCTTGCAGGGGGGATTGGAGAAGCTCTTATTACAACAGCAACAGGTCTTATGATAGGTATTCCAACTTTTGTATTATATAACTACCTTATTAACCGTATAGACAGATTTATAATTGAAATTGAAAGAAGAAGCATGGAAATTACAAACATTCTTCACAAGGAGTAGAAATGGAGAAAATACGTCAGAGACGAAAAAGAAGAATTGCTCCGACCATAGAAAGTGTTGCAATGACAGACGTTGTATTTCTTCTGCTGATATTTTTCATGCTTTCAACAACTTTTGTAACACTTGATTCTGGTATTAAAATAGAATTACCAACTGGTGGAATGAGAAGTATAGAAGTTCAGGATGAAATTAATCTTAAAATTACTAATTCAGGAGATATATTTTTTCACGGCAGGCAGATTAATGAAAATTTTGCCCCTGTGTTAACCAGTGCACTTGAAACAAGTAATACTAAAACTGTAATAATCAGTGCTGATAAAAATGTAGTACATGGTTTTGTTGTTGAAGTAATGAACAATGTATTAAAATTAGGAGCACGAAGCATTGCTATTGCAACCAATCCTGAGAGTGAGGAAATTTGAAAGCTTTTTTAAATTACCTGGATAGAAAAAGAGACAAACTGATACCAATACTGGTATCCTGTCTTATACATTTATTTCTTATTCTAATGATGGATGAGTTTATCAAGTTTGATATTACTCTTCCTGAAAAAAATCCCGAGTATATTTTTATTGAGCCAGTTATTTTATCAAACCAATCTCCAATGAGAAATCTTGAAGATGATCTTTCATTAATCAGTCAGCAGGTAAAAAGATTGGGTGAACAGACTGAAAATTCCCAGAATGAACCTGAATTTCAACAAAGAGAAATTAAAACAGAGCTCAATGTAAATCAGATTCAGCTTAATGAAAGACAACTTGAACGAGAGTTTGTATTTGAAAAAGACAAACTTGAAATTGAAATACCTGAATTTTTTGAAACCAGAACAGTTCCAACTGATATTATTAAACCAGATGCACCGAGAGCTATTATAGATGCTGATGAATTTACATCATTTGCAAAAATAGCTCCACCTGAAATATCTGACAGAAAAGAATCGATAATTATGCCTGAAATAAAACCGTCAATTGAAATTGAAGAAGAAGTTGTAACAGAAAGAGCACCATCACCACTTGAATCTTTAAATCAGGATAATATTAATATTGAAATTGAAAGTTTTAACAAGGAAATTAAAGAAATACCATCACTTCTTACTCTGGCAAAACCGGAATATCCAGATTGGGCTGTAAGAGCAGGACATCAGGGATTTGTAAAATTCCGTATAGAAGTAAGTGTAAATGGAACGGTTTCATCAATTACAAGATATCAGTCTGATCTTCCTTCCGAATTAGTTGCTTACACATCGGATTATTTGAGAAGATGGGTTTTCAGACCACTTATAATTAATGACAGACCAGTTGAAAGTCAGATACTTGTAACAATAGTTTACAGATTAGAGGTAAAAAATTAGCATAGTTTTAGCATTAACATCAAAATGTCCGCTTGATTGTATTTTCTGTTCACACAAATCCAATCCGGCGGACATAAAAATTGAAAAAAAATTCAAAATAGATGATAA
>JBAZDD010000135.1:0-6114 GCA_041654635.1 Candidatus Muiribacteriota bacterium | reverse complement strand
TTATAATTGAACTCTCTGAAGTTCCTGATACGCCTGAAGAATTTTATTTTTCACTTCAAGTGTGAATTTGAATGCGATTTTTGCTTTTTCAGCAGCAATCATTACCTGATGAATATCTTCAACATCACCCGCCACCATTTTGTTTGTCATTTCGCTTGAGTGTTTTTGAAGATCAACTGTTTTTTTAACTTCACCCATAAAAAGATTTTTAAAATCATCTACCATATCTCTGCTATGTGTAGTTGTCTGCGGTTTAACTTTTGTAGAAATATTACTACTTGAAACCAAATCAAACGGATTAATTGCAACGCTCATCAGGAACCCCCCGGTTTTTTTTATTTTTTTGTCGGGACCTGTTTATTATTTTTTGCTGCGCCTGAATTTTTTTTATTATTTATGGTTTGATTATAAAGGATAGCAAACGTTTTTACAAAAATATTTTTCATTACCAACTACCTGTCATTTTAGACGTTATAAACGTTAAAAACGTCATGTGGTCAACGGTTGAATATATCGATATAACCATAACATAAGACCAGTGTACTATAATTTTGGTTTTGAATAGATAAAAATAAAAAAGGGAGCTTGTTCAGCTCCCTTTTTTTATTTACTTACTCACTTATTCACTTCTCACTTAGGGGTCAAGTCTCAACATTACGACATTTTAGCAAATGTGCGAATGATCGAGACATTGACCCCGACTCACTGATTTATTTTTATTATTCAATACTGTATCCAACTCCATTGTATCTGACGTCCGCTTTGCTGATATGAACTTCCATATCACCCTTTCTTACAAGATCAAGATGATTCCACCAGTAAAAATAAGGTCTGTGTTTAAAAGATGGTAAATCTGCAAGATTGTGAATATTGTTCACACAAAATTCATTGAATTTAGCTATGTGTGAATTAGAAGTATTGGAATCTTTCAATCTGTCTCTCAATCTTAAAAGTAGTTTCCATTTTTCATCACAGGTAATTATTTCTTCAGGTCTCTGACAAAGAGTGTCAACCATTTCTTTAAAGTTTTTGTTAGCCTCTACAAGACTGTCAACAAATACTTCAGTGTTTTCATTACGAATAAAATCCATGCTACCCCTCCAGGCCGTATAATTATATAATTTATAATTATAAATTAATATAATTGAAATTTCAAGTATAATTAATTTTAGTCGTTAAATACGGCAATATCGCTAAAAAAGACTTAACCGGTTACCTATTATGATAACCTTATTCCACTTTCCATATCTTTATCAAGTGTTATAAGAGATAATTTTTTTCCTTTTTTAGCAGCAAGCAGCATTCCCTGGGATTCAATACCTCTGAGCTTGGCTGGTTTAAGATTGTTAACCATTGCAACTTTTTTACCCACAAGTTCATCTGGCGAATAAAATTCTGCAATACCAGCGACAACCTGTCTTTTAACTTCACCTACTTCAAGCTCTACAACAAGAAGTCGGTCAGCATCTGGATGTTTTTCAGCTTTTTTGATTTCTCCAATTCTAAGGTCAAGTTTTCCAAAAAATTCAAAATCTATAAGCCCAGTATTTTCATCTGATGTTTCATTAGACTTTATTTCCTGTTTTGGAGCTTTTTCTTTAACTGCCTGGTTTTTATTATTTTTTTCTGAAACATCGGTTTTTGTTTCAACTTCAATTCTCGGGAATAGTGGCTGAGTAACTTCAAGTTCAAGTTCTTCAGGAGTTTTTCCCCATACTGCTTCAGTATCAAGATTAATTGTTTTCATGTCTATGGCAATATTAATTTCTTTCATGATTTTTTCAGCAGTTTCCGGGATTATTGGATAAAGAAGAAGTGCAGAAATTCGAAGTGACTCTATTATATTATATAAAATCACATTGACTGATTTCATCTGTCCATCTTTGAATGCTGTCCATGGTGCTGCTCTGTCAATATATTTGTTGGAGTTTTTAACTATTTCAATAGCTTTTTCCACACCACCTGTTATATCAAATTTATCCATACATTCTTTGTATTGACTGATATTATGTTTAACAATATCAATCATATTTGCATAATCCCATTCTTCTTCACGGAGACCTTTAATATTAATTTTTCCATCAACATATTTTTTTACCATGTTTTTTGTTCTGTGGATTAAATTCCCGAGATCATTTGCAAGATCAGAATTAAATCTTTTTATAAATAAATCCCAGGTAAAATCGCCATCTCTTATCATTCCAACTTCAGCCATAATATAATATCTCAATACATCAGCACCGAATTTTTCAGCAATATCCATTGGGTCAATAACATTACCAAGACTTTTAGAAATTTTTTCACCTTTCATGTATATAAATCCGTGAGATAAAATTCTTTCATATAACGGTATTCCTGCTGCCATAAGCATTGCAGGCCAGATTATGCAGTGAAATCTTGTTATATCTTTACCAATAATTGTTGTATTGTTTTTCCAGTATTTTTCAAACATTGCCTCATCTGAACCAAATCCTGCTGATGTAATATAATTTATCAGCGCATCAAACCATACATACACAACATGATTTTCATCTATTGGAAGATTTATTCCCCATTTTAAAGTTGAGCGGGATATTGAAATATCTTCAAGCCCTTCTTCAAGCACTTTTAATATTTCATTTCTTCTGAAATCAGGTATGAATTTTTCAGGATTTTTACTGTATAAATCAAGCAGCGGCTCGGTAAATTTACTGAGTGCAAAAAAGTAATTTTCTTCAACCATTTTTTCTGGTTCGCTGTTGTGATTAGGACATTTACCATCAACAAGATCTTTTTCTTTTAAAAACGCTTCACAGCCAACACAGTATAAACCTTCATATTTTGCTTTATATATATAACCATTATTATGTATTCTCTTAAAAAGTTCTTTTACAGATTTTTCATGTCTTGGTTCTGTTGTTCGAATAAAATCATCATAAGATATATTTAATTTTTTCCATGTATCAATAAAAGCCTGAGCGTTTTTATCTGCCAGTGCTTTTGGAGTTATGCCAAGCTTAGCAGCTTCTTTTTCAATTTTAGAACCATGTTCATCTGTGCCTACAGTAAATCTTACATCAAACCCTCTAATTCTTTTATATCTTGCTATTACATCTGCCCCGATTTTTTCAAGTGCATGACCGATATGTGGTTTGCCATTTACATAATCAATTGCTGTTGAAATATAAAATACTTTATCCATGTATCAAACTCTCCTTCAAATAAGAGAGGGTCGAATTTTATCGACCCTCTTTTAATGTTTTATTCGCGCTTCATTCGCGTTTTTCCGCGTTTTAACCGCGATTCTATTCTCTGCTTCTATTAAATAAAGCTTCTTTAATCAGTTCACTGTCAAAATCAACTGTGTTGAATATTTCAGAAGCTTCTCTGCTGCTGTAATTTCTGAATAAATCTTCAGCAAGCATTTCTTCATAATAATTAATTACAGCTGCTTTTGTTTCAGCATTATCAAACACCATTTTTTTCAATGTGTCAAGTCTTGTAATTTTCTGTTCTGCTGGTATTTCAAGATATTTTAAAGCTGAATCCATAACAGCTTTTCTTGTATCAGCTGACTGAATTCCCTCAAGACCAAATCCAAAATAAACCAGTCTGTAATCACCTTTATATCTTACCGCAGCCCCTTCTGATTTATTTGAATAGTCAAGAAAAGCTTCGCTGCCGTTAATTGCTTCAATTACATCAGGATATTTCTGGTCAATATTGAAAGCATAAGTAAATCCTGTAACAGTTTTTGATGAAGCTGAATCTTTAATATATCTTGCTTTCAGATAATTAGTATAAAAATCAGATGATTTAATATTATATCCAATATCCTGACCAGTGATAAGCAGACTTCCGCCTGACTGAAGATATTTTGTAAGTATTGCCTGTTCAACAGCAGTTACAGTATTAGATGTTAAATCGCCTGTAAACCATATAACAAGATGGAAAGGAAGAACATCTTTTTCCTGAACATCGCCATCTTTTGAAACACTGTGAACATGATATTTTACATTAAGTGTATCAAGAACTTCAGTATATTTAGACTGATAAATATTTTTGGAATCTTTATCAATCAGAACTACTGGAGGAAGTTTATCTAATTCAACTGTCAAAGAAGTTGAAGAAGAATAATTATTTTTTTCTACTATTTTTGTTTCATAGCCAAATGCACTTACTGACAATGTGTAAAAACCTGCAACTATTTCAAGTCTGAAACTTCCATCATTTGCAGCCTGAACAGCTACATCAGGAACTTCAAGAACTGTTATCTTTGCAGGAATACCTGCTCCATACCAGCCAGTTTCTTTAATTTTACCTGTAATTGCAATTTTAGGAGCTTCGCTCATTGAAACATCAAGTTTGGTTGTCTGACCGGTATTCAGATAAACAGTTTTTTCAACTGGTAAATACCCGAAAGCTGAGAAAACAAGAGTGTTTTTACCAGGGAATAAAAGCAGTCTGTAAGACCCATCTGAAGCTGCTGCTGCAATTCTGCCTGTTTCTTTTACAGTAATTTCAGCTGCTACACCTTTTCCGAACCCAGCAGTAACTTTACCTTCAACAAAAGAAGCTTCTTTAGCAAGTTTAACTGCAATGAAAGCATCAATGTTACCATGACCATAAGCATAATCATAACCTGGGTCACCTGCATCATGTGTTGAATTTTTCAAAATGTCTCTAATATCTTCAACCCCAAGTTTAGGATTAGCTGAAACCATAAGTGCTACAACACCTGCAATATGAGGTGAAGCCATTGAGGTTCCAGACATTGTTGTATATCCACCTGAAGGTTTTACTGAGTAAACATCAACACCAGGAGCAGCCCAGTCAGGTTTTGAAACTTCCTGACCTTTGTATATTGCGGGACCTCTGCTTGAAAATCTTGCGATTGTTTTATTAATATCAGCTGCTGCTGTTGCAAAAACTCCAGGAAATTCTTTTGGTTTTGTAATTGTCTGTGCATTAGGACCCGAGTTTCCAGCTGAAAAAGCAGGAACTATACCTAACTGCAACCATCTTTCAAGCATTTCATAATATGGATTCTGATCACCATATCCTGAATGCCATGAACAGTTAACCACTCTTGGAAAATCATGTGTATTTGAATTCCCATCAGGGTCAAGCATATATTCCATAGCAGTAAGCAAAGAAGCACTACCACCAATACCTTTGGCAATAATAAGTTTTGCTTCTGGAGCAACACCAATATGTTTACCAGAAAGATTTCCACCAGCTATTGTTCCAGCAACATGAGAACCGTGACCGTTAGAGTCAACAGCAGTTTTCATATCTTTTTCAGAACCTTCCCAGTATCTGATAATTTTGCCAGTATCTTTAAATTCTGGATGATTATATGTAATACCTGTGTCAATTATTCCTACAACAGCTCCTCTACCTTTAACGCCAAGTTCATCCCACACTTTTGGTACATTTATATTTAAAAGACCGTAAGCATATTCAGAATTTTCAGGTTCAACTTCAGGTGTGCCTACTGCAACAGGTTCATCAAGCTCCACCGGTAAATCTTTAACAATAAATCTTACTTCTGGTAAAGTTTTCAATCTTTCAATATCAGCTTCGGAAGCAGTAATTGCAACAGCATTTACTGACCAGTAATGTTTATCAATATTAATACTTCTGTAATTTGCTGTTTTTGTTCTGAATCTGGTAATACTTCTATCAAAATTACTCTTCATCCTTTCTATAATCTGTGCACGATTAGAAAAATCAGATTTCATAACCTCATCAACTGATTTGTCCTGATTCTGCAGAAATACGATATAACCGTCTGAAGCAAAGGAAGTCAGTGCGAAAACGCACAAAACAAGTAGAAATAATACACTCTTCTTCATTCTCACTCTCCTGTATGATTTTTTTGTTAAAATACTTAACAAAATTATAAACCACTTATCGACCGAATGCAACGTATTTTTACATCGGATTTTTGACAATTCATATTTTTTAAATTAGTATATTTTTTTAAAATTATATAATTATTAAATGGGTGGCGGCATTGTCTTTAAAAAAAATTTTTATTTATTTATTTATTTTTTCTGTTTTACTCTTTGTTTACTTACAGTCTGATAAAAAATTTAATAAAAAAATTTTCTACACTCCCATAAATAAAAA
>JBAZDD010000134.1:0-6282 GCA_041654635.1 Candidatus Muiribacteriota bacterium | reverse complement strand
CTGGATCTCTCATGTGAATATTTGGAGAAGCCATGTCAATTTTTGCACGAAGGCAAGCTTCACCTTCTTCATATTCCCCATTTTTCATTTTTTCAAATAAGGCTAAATTTTCTTCAACAGTTCTATCTCTGTGAGGGCTGTTTATACCAGGTTTTGTCAATGTTCCACGATGTTCTCTAATTTCATCAGGTGAAAGATTATCAACATAAGCCTTGCCGGATTTAATCAGCAGAACAGCATATTCATATAGTTTCTGAAAGTAATCAGAAGCATAATAAAGATGTTCCCCCCAGTCAAAACCAAGCCATTTTACATCTTCCATAATAGAATTTATGTATTCCATCTCTTCTTTTTCAGGATTGGTATCATCAAATCTCAGATGACATCTTGCGTTCGGGAGTTCATTTGCAAGTCCAAAATTAAGACATATTGATTTTGCGTGTCCTATGTGCAGATAACCGTTTGGTTCAGGCGGAAATCTTGTTATGATAAAATTATGTTTTCCAGTTTCAATGTCGTCGTAAATAATGTCACGGATAAAATCAGATTTTCTGGTTACTTCATTTTCTTCCATAAAAACTCCTTCAATTTATCTAAATCAGTTTCAAGAATTGATATTTTTTCAGTTAGATTATTATATATTTCTGGCATCCCGTCAAGTTCTTCAAGTCTTGCATTATTCTGAAGCTCAATTACCAGTTGATTAACGATTGCAGCATGAAAAAACGAGACAACTCCAAGAAATTTATGTGCATAATGTGCAATATCTTCTGAATTTTTTGCTTTAATTGATTTTTCAAGATTACTTAAAAACTGTTCTTTAGTTTCCTTAAATGAATCTACTAATTCTATAATAGACTCAATTGGAGCATCTTCAATAAAATCTTTCAAAATTTCAAAATCTATGATAAAAAATTCGGGTTTTTCGCTTAAATCGGTATTCTGATATTTGTGAACATTTTCGTTATTTTCAGCAATATAATCAGATGTATTTTTATAAAGAATATTCATTAATTTATTTATTTTAAAAGGTTTGGTAATACATTCGTTCATTCCTGATTTTAAAAATCTAGAAATATCTTCGTTAAGTGCATCGGCTGTAAGTGCAATAACAGGAACAGATTTTCTTTTTTCCTCTTTTTCAATTTCTCTTATAGTCTGAGTAGCTTCCAGACCATCCATTACCGGCATATGAACATCCATAAGAATAATATCAAAATCATTTTCTCTGAATAAATTTATTGCTTCAGCCCCATTTGAAGCTAATTTAACTTCATGTTCAAGGTTTCTGAGAAGATTATAAATATATTTTTGATTAATAAGATTATCTTCAGCAACAAGTATATGTAACTTTTTACCGGGATTTATAATATCTTTTTCACCATACATTTCACAGCATGACTGTTCACCAGCTTTTACAATTATATAAAATGAAAAATCGGTTCCAACACCAAACTTGCTCATAACTGTTATTTCACCACCCATCATCTGAACAAGCTTTTTTGTTATGGCAAGACCTAAACCTGTTCCGCCATAGCTTTTAGAAATAGAAGAGTCTGCCTGAGTAAAACTTTCAAATATTTTATCAAGTTTATTTTCAGGAATACCTATACCAGTATCACTTACAGTGAATAAAAGCTTTATTTTTTCTTCATCAATTATTTCAGAATGAAGTTCAATTAATATCTCCCCTTCACTGGTGAATTTTACAGCGTTTGACAGAAGATTTATCAGAATCTGATTTATTCTTGCATTATCCCCTTCTATGCAGTCAGGAACCTCATCAGATATGAAGTAATTAATTTTTACTCTATCATCCTTTTTATGATAACCAAAAGCTTTTACAAGGGCTGAAATCAGTTCTTTAATCATAACAGGCGACTTCAGAAGCTGCATTTTATCATGCTCAATTTTTGAAAAGTCAAGAATATCGTTTATAATACTCATCAGAATATTTCCTGATTCAGTTATCATTTCGGTATATTCTTTCTGCTGAGAATCCAGCCTGGTCTGTTTTAAAAGTTCACTGACACCAATAATACCGTTAAGCGGAGTTCTTATTTCATGACTCATATTAGCAAGAAAAATAGTTTTAGCTTTATTTGCATTTTCTGCTTCTAAAATAGCATAGTGAAGTTCTTCCTGCATTTTTACTTTTTCAGTTACATCTTCTTTTATTGAAACAAAGTTAATGATTTTTCCATTTTCATCAAAAACAGGGGAAATTCTGGCTTCTTCAATAAAAATAGTGCCATCCTTTTTTTTGTTTATAAATTCCCCGTTAAAATTTTCACCGTTAAGCAGTTTCTGCCATAGATTTCTGTAAAAATCCCTTGTATGCAATCCTGATTTCAGAATTGCAGGAGTTTTACCTAAAACCTCTTCTGGACTATATCCAGACGCAACATAAAATTGAGGATTTGCATATTCAATATTACCGTCAATATCTGTGATTAAAATTGTTGCAGAACTTGCTTCAATTGCAGTTATGAATTTTTTATATTTTATGTCAGTCTCATCCGTTAATCTAGTGTTTTTTTTTGGAGAATGTGTTTTTTTGTTTTTATTTTGTTTTTCTTTGACTAATGATAATGATAAAAAACCTGTTAAAAAAGATAATACGCCAAACATCAATGTTGAAAAAAAAGAATTTGAATTATTTTTATCAGACAAATTATCATCCTGTAATTATTTTTTTCTAATTCTATCATTTTTTGTGAATATTCGCAACATATCAGACTATTACAGAATATAGTGAGCGGTAGAAAAATACCGCTCACTTGAATTAAATTATTAGAATGGTAAAGGACAAACTCCGCCTGGACAATCTTTGTCATCATCAGAATCATTTGAATCATCGTTATCTGTTCCGATTGGAAGCGGACATCCGCCATCACCACAATCATCACCGATTGGGAGATCACATGAACCATCACTGCAATCACTCATTACAGCTGAACAGCAACCATTGCAGTCATTACAACAACAATCATCACTACCGCAGTTTGCAGCATAGCTGAATACTGGGCTTAAAAGAAATGCACACAGTACAAATACCAGAGTGTAACTGAAAAATCTTTTCATACTTCCTCCTCTATATTATTTACATTTATAATTCTAAAACATATCCTACTATTTTGCAAGGATTTTTTTAAAGATATATAAATCCATAATTTCATCAGAAACTGCTCCAATAAAATTACCATTATTATCGACAACCGCAACAATATGGTTACCGGATAATTCCATGTATTCTCGGGTTTTCTGACAGTTAAAATCCGATTTGAAGGCTGGCAGTTTATTTATTTTTAATTCAGGGTCTTCAAAATTAATTATCCCAAGATATTCACCTTTTTCATTAATGACCGGTATTAAATTAGATTTAAATCGACCTCTTATTATATCAAGCTCGTTAACATCAAAATCATCTCTGAGGAAAAAATGTTCATCCATAACTTCAGCAAGCTGGTGTTTTGAGATGATTTTTTCTCTGAAATTTTCTCTGAAAGCAGGAGAAGTAATTGAGTCTGTAATCTGTTCTCTATATATAGAATAACTACGGCTGAAAGTATATGAAAGTCCGATTACCCATAATCCTGGGATTAAAAGATAAAAATCCCCGGTCATTTCAGAAACCATTATTAGAGTGGATATTGGTGTGTTGGCGACAGCAGTAAAAAATCCAGCCATACCGAGAATCCCCATAGTTCCGGGATTGACAGCATACTGCCCATTTGCAGCCATATTATAAATAATTCCAACAGCTCCACCTAAGGCTCCACCAATTACCATTGAAGGTCCGAAAACACCCCCTGAACCACCAGAACCAATTGAGAAGGAAGTTGCAATAACTTTTCCAAATGCAAGTAATATTAAAATTGTGAGAGAAAGCTCATTGACAAAAACACCTTGAAGATATCCGTAAGAACTTCCGGCAACATAAGGGATAAAAATTGCAAGTAATCCTGTCAAAACACCTCCAATTGCAGGTTTTAGCCATAAAGGAAGCGATAATTTCTCAAAAATATCATGAATTTTGTAAAATGTTTTAACAAAAAAGCTTCCGAAGGCAGAACACACTAGTGCAAGAATAGTAAGAGGGATTAAGTAATGCCAGTACATAATAAACATTGTCTGTTCAGTTTGAAAAAGCGGTGAAAACCCATAAAAGAAGCTGTATGTAATATAACCAATTACTGAAGCTATTGTTGCAGGAACAAGTGCATCGTCTTCAAAATTCCCATCACGATATAAAATTTCATTGCTGAAAATTGCACCGGCTATTGGAGCTTTAAAAAAAGAGCCTAAACCTGCTGCCATACCTGAAATAAGTAAAATTCGTCTTTCGCGGACAGAAAGTTTAAGAAGTCTGGCAATAAATGAACCAACACCAGCCCCTGATTGAACCATTGGACCTTCTGCACCACCTGAGCCACCAAATCCGAGTGTGATAACAGAAGCTATTGTTTTGATAACAGGCACTTTAGGAGCAATTATTCCATTTTTATGATGATATGCTTTTAAAGCCTGATCAGTTCCATGTCCACGAGTATCAGGTGCAAAATTTGCAACAATTATTCCTGCAATCAATGCGCCCAAACCTATTACAACAGGCAGAAGCCAGGGTCTGTAAACTCCAAAATCAATAATTCTTTCAGAATCAAATTTAACTCGCTGACTTGTTGTTTCGACAAATCCAGTTATTCCACGAAAAATATTGTTATCAAGAAAACTAAGAGAAAAATGAAAAACTACAGAAATCAGTCCGACGATAATCCCAATTAAAACACTCAACAAAATAAGATGACACAGACAGTCTTTGCGGAAAAATCGCATAAAGGAAAAAAATCGTTTTTTCATAAACCACCTCTTAAAAGAACATTAATTTTTTCTATATTTTAATGCTGTTCTTTTTGTTCTATCAGTTAACCTGAATCCATTTGCAATGAGGTCTTTTTCAATTTCATCAAGATGATATGCACCCCATGGGATTACAATATTATCATATTTCTCAATAGCATTATCAAGGTGATTTAGAATGGTTTCGTTTCTTTTATGAAGAATATCGTTATAAAATCGGTCAATCATACCAGGTTTTCTCATATATGAATCAAGCTCCTGATATTTAGTTAAAAATTCTCCTGCTGAGCTTGTATTTTCAAGCATGTCAAGAACTGAATTTACAATATGAATTGTGTGTTCTGAAAATTCAGATACATCAATATCAGCGACAATAATATCATATTTGGATTGGTCTAATGCAAAATTTTCAGCCTGAGTTTCTACATTTAAGGTTTTAGAAAGTTGAACATAGGTGGGCTTAATTTTCAATAAATTGTTTTTGTCAGATATACCTTCAGCAAGTACAATAGTATTATCCTTATCTATTGATTTTAGAATATTATGGTAAAAATCTTTAGCACCAATATGAATCATTCCAATCAGTTGAACTGTTTTGCCATCTTTTTCATAAATCTTTTCATTACTATAAAGTTTGGAAAAGTCTGTTTGAATAAAACCATTTGTCAAATTATTTACAGTGAAGCCTATGCTGTTTACAAGCAGTAAAGGTAAAAGAATAATTAATAATACAATGGTCAAAACACCATTGATAATAAAAGGTTTTAGTTCAAAAGTTTCTCTTTTTTCATCAAACTCATATTTTGAAAACTTTAACCATGCCCATAATCCCAGTAAGATTTGAGTGATTGAAATCATTAAGGTGAAAAATCCAAACCATTTTACTTTGTTAAGCAAAACATGATGATTAATATTTAAAATTCTCACAGGTTCAATTACTGGACTGGTATAGGCGTTTATTAAACCAATTGAAAGAAACAATGGGGCGATAAGACAGAATAAGGTTACTGGAACAAAATACTTTTTTGGAAGAATATTAAAAAATATTGTTATAAAGTAAAGAAAAAAAGCGTTTGCAAACACAAAAAAACCTATATCATTTCTTATTATTGAAATAAAACTCTGTCCATAAATTAATCCATTAATATCATCTGTAAAAGAAACAAGTCCATCAAGAAGAAAAAGAAACAAAAAAATTTTTCCAAAACGCTCAATAAAGTTTTTCATAAAATATACGTACCATAAAACCTAAAAAATAACAACTAATAATTCGGATTACTGATCACTGATTACCGCTCTTAAGTTCTTGATTTATCGGATCACCGATTACTGATCACTGATTACCGCTCTTAAGACCCATTCCCGATTCATCCCCGTTTCATCCCCGTTTCATCCGCGTTTTATACGCGCTTCAACCGCGTT
>JBAZDD010000133.1:0-6297 GCA_041654635.1 Candidatus Muiribacteriota bacterium | reverse complement strand
TACAAGATTTTTAAAAACTCTCTGCAATTCTTCAAGAGGGATTTTTTTAATTAAAGTTCCCCATTCAATCTGTATCATTCTATTTTTATAAGACCAAATTCTGTGGGACAGATTAAGCTTTGAAACACCAATCTGTTCGGTTTTAACAGGTCTGGTTCTGTCAGTCATTTTGTTAATAGAAATATCTATAGTATTAATAAAATCAAGTATATCGTCATCAGACAGGTAAATAGAGGCATTTAAACCTTCACCCCACTCCAGTTTGAATTTGTCTTTGGCTAATTTATCAATTTTAAAGTTTTCTTGCATAAAAAAATACTATATGATAAATTTCAATATGTAAAGAGGAATAAAAGTTATGCAGACAACCGGTATTGTAACACATAGAGATGAAAAATTCATTGAAGTAACTTATATCCGTAATTCTGCCTGTTCAAACTGTCATTCAAAAAAAGCATGTCTGGACAGTCTGGAAAAAAAAGAAATAATAAAAATACCAGTAATCTCATTAAAAACACCTTCGATTTTTTCTGAGGGAGATACTGTAAGGGTAACTGTTTTATTTAATCGAAGTTTTTATTTTGTTTTGACTTTAGTGTATATAATTCCTTTAATATTTATGTTAATATTTGTGTTAATATTAAATTATGCAGGAAAAAGTGAGCTTGTTCAGTTTGGCGGAGCAATAGCCGGACTGTTTACAGGACTTGTTCCCGCATATATTACAGATAAACATTGTCTGAAAAATAAAACTATAAATTATTTAATTGAAAAATAAGGCGGACAATTTGACAGAAATAAAAATTGCTGACTGTGCAGGATTCTGTTTTGGTGTTGAAAGAGCAGAAAAAATTGTTTTTGACACTTTGCAGAAATACAAGAAAAAAATTTACACTTTAGGACCTTTAATTCATAACCCTCTCGTGGTTAAAAAACTTGAAGAAACGGGAGTTTTTGCTGTTGATGAAAATGATATTGAAAGTCTTCCAGATAAAGCAACTCTTATTATAAGAAGTCACGGAATTGAAAAAAATTTAAAAGAAATTCTTGTTAAAAAAGGATTTAACGTTGTTGATGCAACTTGTCCTTTTGTAAAAAAAGCAAAAGAAGTTGCAGAGGATTTTTATAATAAAGGGTATGAAGTTTTAATTCTTGGTGATTCAAATCATCCTGAGGTAAAAGGAATTCATTCATATACAGATTATAAAGGAAAGATTATTAAAAATCCTGAAAGTATTAATCAAATTATTTTAAATACAGATAAAAAAATCGGACTTATAGCTCAAACTACACAGAATAAGGAAACATTTGTGAAATGTGTAGAAATTTTAAAAAACAGTAATAAACAGTTTGAATTTTTTGATACAATATGTTCTGCAACTCAGCAGAGACAGGAAGCTGCAATCAGGCTTGCCAGAGAAAGTGATGTAATCATTGTAATAGGCGGATTTAACAGTGCAAATACAAAAAGATTAGTTGAAATATGTTCAAAAATCTGTAAAAATGTATTGTGGATTGAAAAAACAGAAGAACTTGAGTTTGAAAAATTAAAAAAATTTAAAAAAATAGGAATAACAGCCGGAGCTTCAACACCGATATGGTCAATTGAAAAAACAGCTGAAAGTATTAAAATAAACCTGGGCGAGGAATAATTATGAACGAAACCTTTACAGAAAAGCAGATGATGGAAGAAGCAGTAAGAAATATTGACAATATTTCTCAGGGAAATATTATCTCTGGAAAAATTGTCAAAGTTACACAGGAAGATGTTTTTGTTGACATAGGTTATAAATCAGAAGGTAAAATAAATTTTTCTGAATTTGAAAAAATTAAAATCATACCTGTTGAAGGTATGGAAATTCAGGCAAAAATTATGAGACTTGATGATTCTCGAGGAAATATAGTGCTCTCGTATTTAGGTGCACTTGAAAAACAGTCATGGGAAAAACTTCTTGACGCACACGCTAATAAAAAACCGATTATTGTAACAATAGAAAAAGAAATAAAAGGCGGTTATTCAGTTAAATTTGAAAAAACAATAGATATGTTTATGCCAAAATCACAGCTTGCCGGAATAGATGGAAATCCTGAAGGTCAGGCGGTTGAAGTTGCAGTTATTGAAATTGATAAAAATAAAAAAAATATTGTTGTATCAAAAAGAGAACTTGAAGACAGCAAAAAAAGAATAGTATGGGAAAATCTTTTTGAAGGAAAATCAAAAGGCGACCTTATAAAAGGCAGAGTTTCAAGAATTGTTGACTTTGGAGCTTTTGTTGATTTCGGTGGTCTTGAAGGCTTACTTCATTCCTCCGATCTTTCATGGGGAAGAGTTGAAAAAGTTGAAGACTTTGTAAAAACTGGGGATGAAGTTGAAGTAGTAATTCTCGATATGAAAAAAAACCGATTTCAAGTTTCACTTGGATTGAAACAGAAATCACCAGAACCATGGAAAATTATTCAAGATAAATATAATACAGGTGATGATGTAACTGGTAAAGTAGTTTCTCTTACAAAATACGGAGCATTTGTAGCACTTATGCCGGGTCTTGAAGGTTTGCTTCATGTATCAGATATGAGTTGGAAAAAAATAGACAGCCCAGATTCTATTCTTAATCCCGGTGATGAAGTAAAAGTTAGAATTCTTGAGATTGACAAAGAAAACAAAAGAATATCACTTGGAATTAAACAGCTTACACCAGACCCATGGGAAAAAATTGATGAAATAGCACCACTTGATAAAGAAGTCGAAGGTAAAATTATAAAAATTATAAACTCAGGAGCAATACTTGAGATAATAAATGGAGTCGAAGGTTACATTCATGTATCAGACATGAGCTGGAGCAGAAAAAACTCACATCCTCAAGAGTTTGTAACAGACGGTCAAATGGTTAAAGCAAAAGTGTTAGAGGTTGACAAGACTGAAAGAAAACTCAGACTGGGTATGAAACAGCTGACTCCAGACCCCTGGGAACTGGCTGGGAAAAATTTCCAGACTGGGCAGACTGTAAAAGGTAAAGTAACAGGAATAACAAAATTTGGAGCTTTTATAGAAATTTCCGAAGGGGTTGAAGGACTTCTTCATGTTTCAGATTTATCATGGTCACAGAAAATATCAGATGTTTCATCTGTTGTTAAAGAAGGTGAAACCATTGATGTCATGATAACAATGCTTGATGTTGAAAATAAAAAACTATCCCTTGGATTAAAACAGCTGACAGAAGATCCATGGAAAGAAATAAGAGAAAAATATCCTGAAAATTCCATAGTTGAAGGTGTTGTGACAAATATAAGACCTTTTGGGGTATTTGTTGAACTTGCAGATGGAATAGAAGGGTTACTACATATATCAGATTTTTCATGGACAGAAAAAGTAAATAATCCAGCTGAATTTGTTAAAAAAGGACAGACTCTGAGAGTGAGAGTATTGAATTATGATTCTGAAAAAAGACAGATAGCGCTTGGTCTTAAACAGATAGAAGAAAACCCTTACAGCAAATATACAGAAGGATTAACTGTACCAGCTAAAGTTGTAGAAGTAAGAAAATTTGGAGCAAAAGCTCAGCTTGAGGAAGGAATTTGTGGTTTTATTCATGTTTCAGAATTATCAGAAGAACATGTTGAAAATGTTGAAGATTATATAAAAGTTGGGGATGAAATAGAAGTAAAAATTCTTGAAAATAATATCAAAGACAGAGTAATAAAACTTTCTGTTAAAGATGCTCAGTTTGGAAAAATTGCCAGTGAATATCTGCTGGACGATGAATCATCAGCTGGAGTATCTGTGGGAGATAAACTCAGGAAGGCAATGAAAAAGAAGTAAAAACAATATTTTATTAAGGAGGAACACAATGGCAGTAAAAGTTGCAATCAATGGATTTGGAAGAATAGGAAGATTGTTTTTCAGAGCAAGTTTTTCAGAACCTGGAATCGAAGTAGTAGCAATTAATGATTTAACAGACCCAAAAACACTGGCACATCTTTTAAAATACGATTCAGTTCATGGAAAATTTGACAAAAATATTTCTTACACAGACAACTCAATAATTGTAGAAGGAAAAACTATTAAAATTTTTGCTGAAAAAGACCCTTCCAAACTACCTTGGAAAGAACTTGGAGTAGAATATGTTGCTGAATGTACAGGTATTTTCCGTTCAAAAACAGATGGCGAAAAACATATTCAGGCAGGAGCTAAAAAGGTAATAATATCCGCACCAGCTAAAGGTTCAGACGTTCCAACATTTGTATTAGGTGTTAATGAAGATAAATATGATAAAAATAATCATCATGTTGTTTCAAATGCATCTTGTACAACAAATTGTCTTGCACCAGTAGCAAAAATTATAAATGATAATTTCAAAATAAAAAAAGGATTGATGACTACAATCCACGCTTATACAAACGATCAGAGAATTCTTGATCTTCCACATTCTGATTTGAGAAGAGCAAGAGCAGCAGCAGTATCAATGATTCCAACAACAACAGGAGCAGCTAAGGCAGTAGGTCTTGTTATTCCTGAGCTTAAAGGCAAACTTGAGGGTCTTGCAGTAAGAGTTCCAACCTCAAACGTTTCCTTAGTTGACGTTGTTTTAGAAGTTGAAAAACCAACCTCAAAAGAAGAAATTAACGCACTTCTTAAAGAAGCTGCAAACGGAAAACTTAAAGGAATTCTTGAATTCTGTGAAGAAGAACTAGTTTCAATCGACCATAATGGAAATACTCATTCCTCAATAGTTGACTCTTTTAATACATCAGTTATTGATGGAAATATGGTAAAAGTTATGTCTTGGTATGACAATGAATGTGGTTATTCCAATAGAATGAAAGATTTGATTCTTTATATGGCAAAGTAGTTTAAAAATTGTTTTTAAGAGCAGGACGTCTGAAATCTTGGGTGTCCTTGCTCTATAATTACGGAGGTATTAAATGGCAAAAGCCACTATCAGAGATTTTAATCCCGAAGGAAAAAGAATACTTATCAGAGTTGATTTCAATGTACCTATGAAAAATGGTGTGGTTACCGATGATACAAGAATTGTAATGGCACTGCCAACTATCAATTTTTTAAGAGAAAAAGGGGCAAAAATAATACTAGCCTCCCATCTTGGCGATCCAAAAGAAGAAAGTGATAAAGAAAAACTTAAAATGGATCCTGTTGCTTCCAAACTGTCTGAACACCTTAAAATAAATGTTAAAAAATGGGACTCCTGTACAGGAGAAGAATTAAAAAAATATGTTCTCGGAATGAAAAATGGCGATGTATTGTTACTTGAAAATACACGATTTTATAAAGAAGAAAAGAAAAACGTTGATGAATTCGCTAAAGAACTGGCTTCTCTTGCAGAAGTTTTTGTTAACGATGCATTTGGAACAGCTCACAGGGCGCATGCTTCAAATGTAGGTGTTACAAAATATCTTCCAGCTTATGCTGGATTTTTAATGGAAAAAGAAATAAAAATGCTTAAAGAAAAACTTGATAATCCTGAAAGACCTTTTCTTGCAATACTTGGTGGAGCTAAAGTTTCAACAAAAATTGGTGTTATAGATAATCTTCTGGAAAAAGTGGATACTCTGCTTATAGGTGGAGCAATGATGTTTACTTTTACAAAAGCTTTAGGATATAAAACAGGAAGCTCACTTGTAGAAGAAGATAAAATTGAAACAGCTAAAGAAATTTTGGCAAAAGCAAAAGAAAAAGGAAAGAAAATATTACTGCCTGTTGATGTAGTAGGAGCCAAAGAAATAAGAGATGAAGCAGAAACAAAAATTTTTAAAGCTGAAAATGTTGAAGATGGTTATTTAGGATTGGATATTGGTCCAGAATCAATAAAATTATTTGAAGAAGAAATAAAAAAATCAAAAACAGTGGTCTGGAATGGACCTATGGGAGTGTTTGAAATAAATAATTTTGCTAAAGGAACAGAAGAACTTGCAAAAACACTTGCAAAAATGGAAGATATTGTAACAATAATCGGTGGAGGAGATTCTGCAGCAGCAGTTAATAAATTTGGTCTTGATGATAAAATGACACATATTTCAACTGGCGGTGGAGCTTCACTCGAACTTCTTGAAGGAAAAGATTTGCCTGGTGTAAGCTCTATTAAAGATATTTAAACGGAGATTTTGATGAGAAAAAAATTTATAGCTGGAAACTGGAAAATGAACAACAATCTATCAGAAACAGTTATGTTTATTAAACAATTCAAAGATTTTAATATTTCTGATAATGAAAACATAATTACAGGTATAGCACCAACATTTGTAAACCTGGCTGCCGCAGGTGAAATGTTAAAAAATACC
>JBAZDD010000132.1:0-6299 GCA_041654635.1 Candidatus Muiribacteriota bacterium | reverse complement strand
ATAAAAAGCTGCATTTTCATAAAAATTTGTTCTCCATAAAGCCAGCAAAGTGATTTGTTGAAAAATTTCTCTCAAAGCATTTATACTTTCATCTAATGATTTTGGATTGTATTTTAAAATCATTTTTTCAATCATTCTATTCATCAAAAATCCTTTTTTAACTTTATTAAATATTGAATTAAAAACTTCAGTTTTCTTGATTTGGATTTATCAGACAAACTTATTAAAAAATCAATATTCAAATTTACTAAATCAACTGGTTCAATACGCAGATTTTCAATTAAAAATTTTTCCATAGAGTTTATTGAATTTATTGGGTTGTTTTTTCTAAATATTAATGTGTCACATAAACATCTTTCTTTGTTTGCAATTAAAAATCCTTTTTTTTCATCAAGATAAATTTTATCAATTCCTTCCGAAAATATTGAAACTGGTATATTTCTAAATGTATAAACACCTGTGGAGTTTTTAAATATTTTGTTATTTCCCACACAAACAGCTGTAACTGTATTAACTCTTTCAGGGATCAATCCATAAAAAGAAAGACCATATTCCAGCGATATATGTGAAGGACCATATAAAATATTTGAAATAATTTCTCTGGAATAAGGAATACCATAAATATCAGGATTTAGAGTATAAATTCCTTTTTTAAGTTGGATAATTTCACCGTCAGCAATTAGATTTGCAACTTTATTTTTTGGAAATTTTAAATCAGAAAAAAGATTTTTAACTGTTTTATAATCAAAAATATTAAAAGGTAGTTTTTTAAATAAAATTTCATTCATATTTTAATTATATATGATAAATGACAAAATTTCTATATAAAGTTGAATTTTATTCCACTATCTATCAGATTTTTGTTATCTTGCTGGTTACATGATTCTATACGCGTTTCATTCGAGGTTCTCTCGCGACTTTGTACGCGGTTCATTCCCGTTTCATTCCCGTTTCTAAAGATTCTATATTCTCATTCCATTTTCTTCGGTTTAAAATATTTTTATTCATTTCGTCTATTATGTTTTTTAACTGGAGGGATTTATCATAATGCTTTAAATTTTCTTCTACTTTTTTTATTCCATATTTTGAATATATTGTCACCATTAAATCTATAAAATCAGCAAAAGTATCAGTTTTTTCACTTTCTTCAAAATCTATACCATAAATTTTATTATTGTTAAGGATATAATTATGAAGTCTCTGATCACCTTTTGATATTTGGATTTTTTTATGAAATACATTAAGCCATCGAATGACTTCAGGGATTTTTATATCTGGATTTTCTGTATAATCTAAATCAGGTTTTATATATTCTAACACTAAAATATTATTTTCTTTATGTTTAATTTCAGGAACACTTATTCCCGATTTTTCGCATTTTTTTAGAATTTCAAATTCTTTTTCAATATCTCCCCATACGTAAAATTTGAAAATTTTATCTTCAAAAAGAAAAACAGTGTTTTTCTTACTTGCAAAAAACACTGTTTTTTCAAAACTTATTCTATTTTCTGTATAATTTTTTATAAAACTTTGGAGTTCTTTATTCATTATCTGGCGAAATTAAAATTATCACATTAAATTTTGTTAAAAAATGAGAGGTTTTATTTAATTCTAAAATTTTTGCAGCATCTGCATTTGTTATTACAACATTTGATGCAGTATTGCCTATTGCCCCTTTTGCTTTAATAACAAAAGGATTATTTCCAAGTCTTGAACTCAGGTGTTTTTTTGCAGTATCAAGGCTATCAACATATCCAACAACTCCAATTTCCATAACTTTTTCAATATCAGCTTCTTTAAGTATTGTTCCATAAATTTCAAGTCCCATTTCGTTAAGAATTTTTGGACTCATTGAACGTGTCAGTTTGATATCTCTTGCATCAATAACAAGTGATGAATAAGTCTGACCCCATGCTGAAACTGCAATTAAAAGCACAAACATCATAGTTAAAACTTTTGCAAATCTTTTCATTCTTCCTCCATATAGCTTTAATCAGATTAAATTTTTATCTGATTAATCATATCCTGAGCCAGCATATATATTCTTGAATCCTTGTCAGCATATTTCAGTGCCATTTCAAACTCTTTAAGAGCAAGGTCAAGCATCTGCCTTTTGCCTAATGCAATGCCAAGGATATAATGACTTTCAGCATTTGTTTCATCAATAGACAAAGCCCTTCTTGCTTCAGTAATAGCTCCGTCAAAATTCAAATTATTAAGATAAATTTTTGCCTGATTTGTGTATGTAACAGCTGCATCTTTTGATTTTTCATCAAGATAAAGCAGTTCAATTGAATTTTTATTAATTAAAATAAAATCCTTTTTTTCTTTTTTATTAGATATGGTATGAATAATAGTTACGTCTGTCATTGGAAGATATAATTTATCAGATTCAGCATTTAAAATATCAGATAGTCTCGAATCCTCATAAAGATATACTTCACCAGTAAGAACATGATCTTTTGAATGAATTACAACTCGCAGTTTGTCTTTTTTAGCAATTCTTCCACCAGGTGGCATAGTTACCCTCCATTTTTTATTTGAAAATCGGGCTGGACATTAATAATCCAACCCGATTTATTTTATTATTATCGGCTAAATAATCAGTTTATTAAACTCATTCCTTTTTCTAAAGCACTTTTATTCAGAGGAAGTTTATCATGATGTCTTTCAGGAAGCATTTTTTTCAAAGCTTCCATTACTGAATCAAGAGAAACTATACCAGTTGCTTTAATATATGCACCAAGTGTAATCATGTTAGCGATTTTTGTATTACCCATTTCTTTAGCAATATTTGAAATATCAAGATTGTAAACTTTAATATCTTTTCTTTTTGGTTCAATATCCATAAGGGATTTGTTAGATATTAAAATACCATCTTTTTTTATAGAATCTTCAAATTTTTCAAGAGATGGTCTATTCATTGCAATTAATGTATCAGGAGTGCTTATTACTGGTGAACCTATTTTTTTATCACTTACTATAACATTACAGTTAGCTGTTCCACCACGCATTTCAGGACCATAAGAAGGAATCCATGAGATTTCTTTATTTTCAAGCATTCCAGCATAACCAAGAACCTGACCCATCAGCATAATACCCTGACCGCCGAATCCTGCCATAATAACTTTTTCAGTAGCCATTATTTACCCCCTTTTCTTTCTTCACTGATGTCTTTGTAAACACCTAAAGGAAACACTGGCATCATCTGTTCTTTGATGAATTTAGTGCCATCAACAGGTTTTACACCCCAGTTAGTTGGACATTGGGATAAAATTTCTACTAATGAGAATCCAGCACCGTCAAGCTGATTCTGGAAAGCTTTTTTTAATGCTTTTTTTGTTTTTGTAATTTCAGCTGGAGTTGTTACAGCTGTTCTTTCAAGATAAGTTGGTCCTGTAAGTGATGAAAGAAGTTCACATACTCTGATTGGATAACCTTCGTTCTGTGGGTTTCTACCAAGTGGTGCAGTTGAAGCTTTCTGTCCAACAAGTGTAGTTGGAGCCATCTGTCCACCGGTCATTCCATAAATCGCATTATTAATGAATATTACAGTAATATTTTCGCCTCTGTTTGCTGCATGAATTATTTCAGCTGTTCCAATAGCAGCCAGATCACCATCACCCTGATATGAAAAAACTACAGAGCCTGGTTTTGCTCTTTTTATTCCGGTTGCAACCGCTGGTGCTCTACCATGAGCTGCCTGAGAAAAATCAAAATCATAATACCAATATGCAAAAACTGAGCATCCAACTGGAGCAACCCCAATTGTTTTACCCTGAATTCCTAATTCATCTACAACTTCGGCAATCAGTTTATGCACTACACCGTGTCCACAACCAGGACAATAATGAAAATATCTATCGTTTAAACTTTTTGGTCTTTCATATACAGTTTTCATTCCCAGATTACCCCCTTACCTTCACTGATTTTCTTGAATTGTTCAACAAGCTCCAAATCACTTGGTACAACTCCGCCACATCTTCCATAGAAATAAACATCAGCATCACAAGCTGAATTTAATTTCACATCTTCAACCATCTGACCTGTGGATAATTCACATACAAGAACTTTTTTAACTCTTGATGTCAAATTTTTCAGTTCATTTTTAGGGAATGGGAACAATGTTTTAGGTCTGAATAATCCAACTTTAAGTCCCTGTTGTCTTGCAACTTCAACAGCTGAACGAGCTACTCTTGAAGTAATCCCGTAAGCTACTACAATAAGTTCTGCATCATCAGTCATGAAATTTTCATACATAACTTCTGTTTTCTGAATTTCTTTATATTTTGCAAGTAATCTTAAATTTCTCTGTTCAAGTATTTCAGGTTCAATATCAATAGATGAAATAACCTGATGTCCGTTTTTTTCCTGATTACCGATAGTCCAGCTCATATCAGTTTTAATTCTTTCAGGAGTTTTGAATTCTACAGCTTCTTTCATCTGACCAAGATATCCATCACCAAGTAGCATTACAGGTGTTCGATATTTTTCAGCAAGATTGAAAGCATGCATTGTAAAATCAGCCATTTCCTGCCCAGAATCAGGAGCAAGCACGATTAATCTGTAATTACCATGACCGCCACCTTTTGTTGCCTGAAAATAATCACCCTGTTCAGGAGCAATATTACCAAGACCAGGTCCGCCACGCTGAATGTTTACGATTACACATGGAAGTTCAGCACCAGCCATATATGATATACCTTCAAGTTTTAAACTCACACCAGGTGAAGATGATGATGTCATAACTCTCACACCTGTTCCTGCAGCGCCGTAAACCATATTTATTGCTGCGACTTCACTTTCAGCCTGTAAAAAGACCTTTCCTACTTTTGGCAGTTCAGCAGATAAGTATTCAGGAATTTCTGATTGAGGAGTAATCGGGTATCCAAAATAACAATCTAAACCTGCAAGAATTGCCGCTTTACCTATAGCTTCATTTCCTTTAACAAATTCTTTTGCCATATCCTTATAGTCCCCCTTAATCTTTGTAAATTGAAATTACGATATCAGGACATACTTTGGCACAAGCTGCACATCCCACACACTGATTATCATCGATACATTCAACTACTCTGTAACCCTTGGCATTCAGTCTGTCACTTATTCTTAAAATCTTTTTTGGACAGGCTTCAACACAAAGACCGCATTCTTTGCAGTTTATTTCTGCGATCTTAACTTTTGACATATTACCTCCCGACTTTTTTTTATTTTAGACTGATTACAAAATCATTATAATTAAAGATAGTGTATTTTTCAAATAAAAAATTCAAGGTCACCCGAAACAGATTTTATAATATACTGACAGCCTGATTTATTCTTGTTAAATCCATTTGCAGAACCTTTTTTCATATTTTCAACAGTTAATAACGCTTTATTTGAGAATTTTCCGCTAACTGTATTAAAGTTGAAAGTAAAAGGATTTTTATAATCGCTGCCTAATTTAACATCCCCACTGACAGTATTTATCATAAGTTTGTTTTCAGCATTTACTTTATCAATTTTAATATCTCCTGATACTGTTTTTGCGGTGACATCATTGGCTTTCATCATTTCAATATTTAAATCACCTGAAGTTGAATTAAAACTTATATTACTACTTTCTAAATTTTTAATTTTGAAATCACCTGAAACAGTTTTTGCTGTAAAATCTTTTACTGTAATTGAATTTATTGAAACATCCCCAGAAGTTGTTGCAAAATGTGATTTTTCTGATTGAATATTAATTAATTTTCCATCACCTGAAACGGTTTTTAATTGAAAATTATCAGATTTAATCAGATTTGTATTTTTTACATTTCCAGAAACTGTGTTAACTGAAATTTGATTAAAAACTTTATTTGGAATTTCAATTTTTACTGTGCTTTTATATTTTGAATTTCCATTATTATATTTTTTATTTGTTTTCATTATAACTTTAACAGTTTTTTTATCACGAGTTATTTCTGGCTGGAATCTTTTTAATGCATTTTCTGCAATAATTTCCCCTGTCCATTTAATGTCAATATTAGAATTTTCGGTTGTAATGAATTCAACATTAGAACCTATAATAATAATATCGATATTTTCAACATTATTGCTGTTTTCTGAAAAATTCAAATCAAGGTTTAATGTTTCATTGTTATTATTTTCTTTTTGAGCTGAATTAGATTTTAAATTCATTTTAGTATTAAATTCTTCTAAAAAATCAGAAAAACCTTGTTTTAAATATTCCCAGAAACTATCCCCAATATTGTCATTTTCATTTTTTTCAATATTGAGTGAAACTTCTGAAGTTAAATTGTTTATTTTATCCGATT